>CADCRD010000265.1 GCA_902803725.1 uncultured Eubacteriales bacterium | reverse complement strand
GTGCAACTGCGGCGTGCTGAATCTGCCGGAACTGAGAGAAAATGCAAAACTGACTCTCGTATCAGCGACCAGTATCGTAGAAGGCGGCGCGCATGATGTAATCAAAAAGGACACAACTAACAGTGCCATGAGATAAAAAATATGAAATAAAAAAAATGAGGCAGTTCCGATCATCGGTCAGTATGATCGGAGATCTGCCTCTTTTTGTTTTCATAATGCAATTATGCAAAACTTTTTCCGAGTTCCTCGCATTCAGCCAGCTTGTCCTCGCTTTTGTTCTCGTCGCCGCATGCTGTTATGATGCCTGCATTTTCGATCCCCATGAAGGCCGTCATATCCTCGAACTGCGCCATGGCTCCTTTATAAACGCCCGGTGAACCTGAACTTAAGAGAAGAGCTGCCTTTGTGGCTTTGGCGGGCTTCATCGGCGCATAGAATCTGCTGATCGCACACTGCATCTGGCCGGTGATGTTGAAGTAGTATATCGGAGAAGCAATTACAACTGCATCAGCTTCTGCCAGCAGGGGATATACTTCTTGCATATCATCATTCTGGACACATGCACCATCCCCCTTTGTATGGCAATACTCACATGCCAGACATCCGGCGATTTTTTTCTTTGCTACATTAATGACGGTCACTTCACTGCCGGCGGATTCAGCACCTTTTTTGAATGCTTCAGCCATAGCTGCTGTATTGCCGTCAGTCCTGGGGCTGCCGTTCAAAATAAGAATTTTCATTTTTACCTTTCCTTTCTTCATGCCCGTTGATTGAGAATTAGAATTGATATTTAGTTCGTACCGGTTGGTATATATTTAGCTATTTCAGAGGCTACTCCCGGCAGTGGCATCGTTTGGAGCCAGATCTTTCCCGGGCCCTGGACTTTTGTCAGGAAGAGGCCTTCGCCGCCGAACAACACATTTTTTGCGCCTTTTATCCTTTCGAGTTCAAAGCTGACTCCCGTGCCCAGAATGGCAAGGTGAGGGCCGTCAACCATCTTGATTTCGCCCGGTGCCAGTTCATATTCCTCCAAAGCACCGTCGATCTCCAGAAATACTGTTCCCGGGCCAGTGAATCTCTGCATAATAAAGCCCATGCCGCCGAACATGCCGCCTCCGACTTTTTTGTGGAAATGCATCGCAACATCAACGGTGTTTTCACTCGCAAGGAACGATGACTTCTGGGCAATGATAGTCTGACCCGGCTCAAGTTTTACAGGAACGATGCTGCCTGGAAATGAACTGGCAAATACGATCTCTGCCTGATCAGCTGAGCATTCATATTTGTTAAAGAAGATCGATTCTCCTGAAAAAGCTCTTCCAAGAGCCTTGCCGAGACCGCCGCCTCCTTCAGTCGTCATTTTGATCCCGGCATCCATCCAGCTCATGGAGCCGCCTTCGCATTTCATTGCTTCGCCGCGTGTCAGCCGGCATTTTACAGCCGGAAAGCTTCCGCCTATGATTTCATACTGCATAATGTGTCTCCTTTCATTTGATTGCCAATTAACTGCTCGCTGTGTTTTTTGAAACAGTCAGGTTTGGACGAGATTCTGTTTAGACAGATGTAAATTATAATATATGAATCTTAATAATATCTGAATCAGCTTTCAAGTTATATAGGGTTTTAAATAATAAGATCATTCATGAGACGATTATATCATATGATCAAGGCACATCAGTATATTTCCCACTGCTGATCAGTTCAGTTCCTCTGTCCAGTATTCCTGTCCGAACAGGTCCGTGAATTTGAATGTGATCTTTGATTTGCCGCCGCCGACCCTGACGTTGCTGATGTCGATATCTTCGGGATCGTTTATGACCAGCGTCCTGCCCATCGGAACATCTTTGTTCAGCTTGCCCTTATATGTGTAACAGTTGTAAAGGAATCTGATTTTGTCACCTTGCTCCAGATCGGTCTTTGCCTTTGCCTGAGTTTCCGTTGTGCTGTCATCATATTCGAATCTGACACCTGAGATCCTGCCTCTCTCGTTCTCGTTATCAAATGTGATGATCAGGTCGGCCCTGTTGCCGTTGAGTCTGACAGGAACGTGCCCTGTGATCTGATAAGCATCGCCGCCCATCTCTAGTGTTTCGTCATGATAATAGGTCACAGGCTGATTGTCGAGAGCCAGCCACGTGCCGTCGACATCAGGCAGCAAATTGCCATCGTCATCAAAATCATAAACGTTATCGAGACCGAAATCTATGTAGCCGTCACCATTATCATAGAACATGTTCATGTCAACGGAACGGACATTTTTCCATTTTGCTTCTGAAAGTTTTATTACCTTATCGCCGTCATCGTTCTTTTTCCATTTGAGGTCACTGTCAACGAGACGGTTTTCGGTGACATACTCAGCGACTTTGCCGGCGTCCAGCAGATCTTCGCTCATGAATTCAGAATTGCTGCTGCTGAGACCTTCGATCCCTGCATCGCTGATACTGCGTCCTCCGGAAAGAAGAGATCCAACCAGACTTTGTGCAGCACTGCCGGTCAGCAGACTTCCAAGGCTGCCGCTGCCTGAACTATAACTGCCCGAACTGTAGCTGCTGCCGGAACCGGAACCGAGCATTCCTCCGAGAATGGATTGCATCGGTGATTGTGTTCCTCCTGCCACTGCCTGACCGGACACCTGCATCTGAGCGAATCTCTTGATGCAGTTGGTATATTCCTTATCCATTCCAATATCTTTATATGTTTTTGAAATCGAATCCACCTTGTTCGATTTGTTCATGGGGAAGTATATTGACAGCCCGTAAGCATTTGACATGTTGTTCGATGTGATGTTGTATTTGACTGCATCCAGTATTGTTTCAGCGAGAGCCTCCCCGGATGCATTATCTGTCATTTTCGCAAAGTGTGCCAGGTCGATCTGATCAATACCGCCTGAGCTGCGTGCAAATTCACGGCTGCCGCTGCGTGCTGTGGCAAGCTGACCATAGTTGCCATCCTCGATCATATCGGATGATTTGGATGAGAATTTTTTGAGTTTTGAAGGCAGAGTTTCAGACAGCTCCGCAAGATCAGTAACGGACAGTGTCGTCAGCTGTCCGCGGCATCTCTTGCCGCACTGGTCAGTGAAGTCATCGGCTATCCTCTTGCCGATCTGAACAGTCTCTTTGGATGTGTCTTCAGACAGCTCAGTAAGCCAGTTCGTATAGTACCAGCCGATTCCCGGTTCAGTTTCCTCACTGGCGATCATGTAGTCAGCGTGGTCAGCAAGTACCAGTCCTGTTTCGGCTGTTGCCATCAGGCAGGCATCAAAACCTACAAAGTCAAATTTGACTCCGGCATTCGTGAGGGCTCTGTCTATCTTTGAAAGATCCATAGAACCGCTGTATTTGTTCTTTTCGTCATAACCGTAACCGCTGACGGAACCGCCGCCGTGATCCCAGAAAATGAGTTCATTACGGTTGGCCGGGAAGTTCTTTGCGGTCCACTTTATGAATTTTGTAAGCGTTGTGGGATCAGTCATGGCTCCGGTGCCGGCATTCTTGTCAAGACATATGAATTTACCGTTTTTGACCTGCCAGATCTGATTTGCGCGGCTGCTGATCTTTGAATTCTTCCAGCCGCTGCAGCCGCCCGTGTATATTATCAGGCTGATATCTTTGGATACATCAGCAGACAGCATTTCATTTATGTCTGAAGTTGCCATTCCTGCTCTGGATTCCAGATCGGTTCCGCACATGTAAACCATGATCGTGACCTTGTCCTTGCCCAGTCCTTTGATCTTTGTGTATTTATCCCTGGCGTCAGGTGAAACTTTTGAGTTCAGCACACCTGAATTTGATTTCATAAGCCAGCCGCTCTGTGTGCCGCTGCCACCTGAAACCAGACTGCTGATATCATTTCCGCCTCCGAGAATATCTCCGAGACCTCCGCTCAGGGCACCGCCGCCTCCTCCCAAAAGAAGGACAACAAGAATAATGATTTTCAGCAGGCCTCCGCCGCCGCCTCCTCTGGTGCCGGAATATCCGCCTCCATAGCCTCCGGAGCTGCTGTGTCCCGAGCTGGAGTGTGATGTGGGATGTGATGATCCGCCTGAAACAAATTTCTTTCTCGCCCT
>CADCRD010000264.1 GCA_902803725.1 uncultured Eubacteriales bacterium | reverse complement strand
GACAGTAACAGAATCGAATTTCTTTTCAGTTTTTGCGATTTTGCCGTTCACGTAGTAGTTGATCGTCACCGACGGCTGCCAGATGGCATATACTTTCACCTTAGTCACAGTACCTTCAGGAAGACTGCTGTCAATGTAATATGTAACTGAATCGCCCGCGTTGTAACGTTTGCCTTCCTCACTGATTTTATGCTCATCATCAACAAGGTATTCACCTATCTCCCAGTATTTAAACTGATAATCTGATTTCGGCGTGCCAACAGATGGATCCTTAAAAGTATGCGTCAAAGATTCGAATTCAGAACGGCATTCGAATGCATCAGCATTGGACCACGAACCCGATCCGGTTGAGATTCTGTCGATATACTCATAATCCAGCCCCCGTATCATAGTCTTGGAATATACTGGGGTGAATGTGTACTCAGTGTCTTCGCTTACATATATTTTAGTTTCTGACGATTCTTTATTGCCGGCAATAACAGAGTAAATTTTGTCATCATCCAGCACTTTCAGAACATTTCCTTCATCATCTATCATGTTCCACTTATTCTGATATGTGTATCTGTAGCCCATGTAGGTAAAGTCTGATTTGGAGTTGTTTCCTGCAGTTACGCCAGTGCCGGATTCGAATTGTCTGCGGCTGAAAGAAGTTCCGTTGCCCCAGTCCACATCTTCGACTTTCCATGGTTCTTTGTTCTCTGTATTTCCTGAAGAATCACGGATACCTTTCAGATTGATAGTGACCTTTACTTTATCAGTATGTTTTTCATATTGAGCAAAAACATTGATATCTTTTGATGTCCCGTCGCCTATGAGCTGTGCTGCTTCATCGTAAGTCGATGAGATCGGGAAACTGACAACCTTGCTTTCATCTTTATCATAAAGCCATTTGCCTGTGAATTCCGAAACCTGATTTGTTTCCGGATAAGCAACTTTCTTAGGGAGACTTGAAACACTTTTTTCGGTTATCGAACCCGGATTTTTGTTATACTCAAATTCCTGAGTCTGCTCTTTCGCAACTTCATACTCACCATCCTCATTGAGTATATAGAACTTGTACTTAAGTTCATAATACCTCTTATACCCCAGATATACATTGATCGCAGCCACATTATTTTCGTCTGCAAGCGCAGCTGCCTCCTCATAGGAGATTTTTTTGGTGCTTGGGAAATCCAAAGTGGCAGCGCCCTCGCCGGGACCATCTTTAAGAGTGCTGTCATACTTGTATGTAGCATCGCCTGCTTTGACTGTCTTGTCTTCATTCTTTAAGTTCTTCGTCACAGCAGTATATTTGGAAATACTGGCGGTTTTGCCCGACTTCACAGTTGTTGAATATTCATACTTCTTGCCATACTCACCCGAAGAGCCCATCACGTATGTGTCTACTTTTATTGTTATCGTGGGAGCTGATGCTGCCTTTGCAGCGACCTTTCTGACGTTTGCCTTTTTGCTTACTGTGCTGTCATTACTGCTGTCTGAATCTTTGTCGCTTTCAACTGCTTTCGCATCGGTCGCGCTGTCCGAATCAGCCGCACCGGTCTTTTCGCCCGTAGCTGACTGCTCATTGTTATTCGCAGTCGCGTCGCTTGCTGACTGACTTGATCCTGACTGACCTTGATCAGACTGATCCGTTCCACTATCTCTATCTTTGCCGCCTTCAGCACTCTGCTCTGCAGCATTATTATCAGAGCTGTTTTCTGCAACGCTCTTTTCATCAGTTGCCTGAGCAGCACTGTCTTTTGCAGTATCCGTGCTTGTTTCACCATTACTGCTCTGATTATCCGCAGCTGCAGTTCCGACTTTTGCTGCACCTGCAGTCTGCTCGGCCTGCGTCTTGCCCGTCTCCTGGTCAGCTACTTCTGCACCCCAGGCGATCAGGTTGACGGGGGTCATAGTGAATGTGATGGCTATGCATAAAATATACACCATCAGGTACTTGACCCATTTACTTCCTTTATTGACACCTGAATTTCTCATGCCCTGGTTTTGGTTCATGACGGCCTTGCTGCCATTTCTCTTTTT
>CADCRD010000263.1 GCA_902803725.1 uncultured Eubacteriales bacterium | reverse complement strand
TCTGCCCGATTACAGCGCCCTTTTTAAAAACAACTCAGACATGATGTTCAATGCGACAAAGTTCACGGTTGCCCTGATGAACCGGGCAGGTTTTGAGCGCATTGATGATGACAATCTGGTGTATCAGTATGCATGGACAAATAAAAAAGCGGCAGGAAGTGATACGGCCAGTCTTAAGGAAAAGAATGACAAGATCGAAGATATTCTGAAGGACAGCATGTTACTGACAGATTTTGTGAAGAGGGATGATAATCAGGCCATCATTTTTGCGGGAGATGACATAGGATCTGACAAATCGATGTTTGTGACAATGCTGTACATCGTTATCGTGATAATGGCTTTCGTGTTCGGTGTTACGACTAAGAGCATGATAGAACAGGAAGCACAGACTATAGGTACACTCAGAGCCAGCGGCTATACAAAAGGAGAGCTTCTTCGTCATTATCTGAAGCTGCCTGTGATGGTCGTTGCAACAGCTGCAGTTATCGGCAATATTCTCGGCTATACGTGGATGAAGCAGATAGTCGTTGATATGTATATGCACAGCTATTCGCTGACAAAATACAAAACGCTCTGGAATGGTGAAGCGTTCGTGCTGACCACGGTAATACCGTCTCTGATAATCCTCGTAGTTACATTCCTGATGCTGGTGCGTATGCTCAGACTGCCTCCCCTTCAGTTTTTGAGAAGAGAACTGACAGGTAAAAAGAAAGACCATGCCGCACGTTTGCCCGGGTGGTCATTTATGAACAGGTTCAGGATGCGTGTCATACTTCAGAACAGAATGGCATATCTCATACTGACTGCAGGGATCATGCTGGCAAGCCTGCTGCTGATCTTTGGCATGTGCCTGCTGCCTTTGATGGAAAACTTCCGTGATGATGTGAAGAGTTCACAGATAGCGAAATACCAGTATGTCCTTAAAGCTCCGGTCAATACAGAAAAAAGCGGCGCTGAAAAGTATTGTGTTACATCTCTGAGGGTGAATGACAAAGAAGATGTGATGATCTACGGGGTGAGCAGACATTCTGAGTATGCCGGCAGGATCAGTCTCCCGGCCGGGAAAAATGAAGCTCTCATATCGGAAGGCTATGCGGAAAAGTACGGCATACATACAGGAGATACGATATCCCTGAAAGAAACTTACGGCAAAAAACGGCACAGGTTCAAGGTGACAGGGACATATGACTATCCGGCTTCATTGGCTGTATTTATGAGCAGAAGCAGTTTTAACGAAAAATTTGATCACGAAAAAGGGTATTTCAACGGATATTTTTCCGATAAAAAACTGACAGATATAGATGATTCGATGATAGCATCAACGATCACATTGTCAGATATGACGCTGATATATGATCAGCTGAGGGATTCGTTTGGAGCGATCCTTCCGATGTTCCGCGGATTTGCGGTGGTGATATACGTATTGCTGCTGTATCTGCTGGCAAAGGTGGTCGTGGATAAGAACAAGCAGAATATTTCGCTTCTTAAAATACTCGGATACAACAGCAGTGAGGCAGGCAGAATATACAACTATGCGACAGCCGCAGTGGTAACTTTGGCTCTTGTTGCTACGACTCCTCTGGCAGAGAGGATGATGAAGATCCTTTACTATATCTTTATGAAGGATATCAATGGATGGATGCCGTATTATATCCCGGGCTGGTTGTATGTTGCGATCCCCTGCATAGGAATGGGGTGCTATCTTGTGATACATCTGCTGCTTTCTGCAAAAATCAGACGTGTCCGGCTGGCACAGGCCTTAAGGAGCATGGAATGAGTTTGGTAATGAAGGACATAAATGGTATGAAAATGAAAAAAGAAAACAACAATGTTCCCATGATCAAAGATATCTGCGAGTATCTGTCGTGCAACATGGACAAGAGAATTACGATCGATGAGCTGGCGGTGATGTTTCATATTTCAGCGACTCAGCTCAAGGTGATATTTAAAGAAGTCAGCGGGATCTCTGTTTATGCATATCAGAGGCAGCAGAAAATGAGGGCAGCGGCGGACGATCTTTGCAGGACTGATGATACGGTGCTGCAGATCGCCGGCAGGTACGGGTATGAAAATGGCAGTAAGTTTGCGAAGGCTTTTCGGGAGACTATGGGCATGTCACCCAGCCGTTACCGCAAAATGAGCAGGGGGACGGCATGATTTCGCCTGTTTGGAGTTGAATTAGCCGAAAATAATAAAATATACTTACAAAAAGGCAGAGTTTTCAACGAAAGAACGCACTCTGCGCAAAATGATCAATATATGGAGGGAAACAAAAATGAGTGTATGGAAAACATTAGGCTGGTTTGCCGGCGGCATTTTAACAGGTTCTGCAGGTTTT
>CADCRD010000262.1 GCA_902803725.1 uncultured Eubacteriales bacterium | reverse complement strand
CTGATAGTCCCGAAAAACTGATCGAGTGCCATTTGTACCTGAGCCGTGGTAAGCGGCTCATTTTTTGTTTCAAAAGTAACGATCAAATTTTTTCCGATCCTGATTCCCTCATACCAGTAATCAATCAGTTTTCTTACCATCTTTTCGTAATATCCCGGCTGATCAGGCTGCCCAAAGTGTTCAAAATAAACCAACTGATTGGTCCGCGGATCCATGATCGTGAAGTCAGGTTTGTACATCCTCTGATTTGCAACTATCTCGCACTCATACATAAACCTGTATCCATTACTCTGCAGGACAAGCGCAATGATTTCTTCAGATTTGGATCTATATTCTGCTGCATCAGCTGAATGCGGGTGAAATCCCGGAAGTACTTCCTTTTCTTTTCCCGGCGGGATCTGATATGCTTTGGACAGCTTGTCGCTTATTCCTTTTGGATCGAATTCAATATATTTCGCCAACAATTCTTCAAGCAGCCCGATATTATTATCAATGACACTTATCACTTCTTTCAGAAATCTTTTTCTTCGAAGCACTCTGGCCAGTTCAATATCTTCGGGCTTTTTCATTGAAATATTTTTCGCATACCTGCCTTTCTTCCACCACCTGAGATATGTCTTTCCATTGCTTTTGTTCGTTCCCAGAGTACCCTCCGGCATTGAACATAGTTCTGTCCAAAAACAGCTTCTCATTTGTTGCAGACAATGTAGTTCCTGTTCCCCTAGTTTCTTGAAGCCATACACTTTTTTCTCCCCCTTATCAGATCCTTATAAGATCGTCTTTAATATGCCCGCTGATATCTGGTCGCCTTCCTGTTTTGTGTGTAAGCTTTTCTTTCGCTTTATTTTTGCAAAACTATCATTCAGTTTTGTGCAAAGCTCTTGTTTCTTCACTTATTTTGCAAAAAAGGTTGTTCGAATTTGTGTATAGACTTTTAATTCCCCTTTGTTTTGCAAATCCGAAGGCTTTGTATTTTTTAAGCTTACATATTATTTGCAATGAGCAATAACTTTGTCTTGTAGTTACACAATATAATAGCATTGATTGGAAATAATATCCATTGTTACAGCTATCTTTTTCCAATAATTTCAATTTAAAAAGCTAGTGATTTGTTATATTCAAAATCGCTTATTATTTTTTGCAAAACTCACATAAATACAGCTTTGCATACACAAAACCTGCAATGTGTTTGACAACAATGCAGGTTTTTGAATAGTTAACAAACGTTTATTTAAAAGTCCGGCAGTGGCTCCGGATCTTTGATTTCAGTATTCCAAATCGCCTATTCCCAGTCAAGCACGACCGGGCAGTGATCGCTGCCCATCACATCCGTCAGGATACGGGCGTCTTTCAGTCGTGGCTGCAATTCTTTGGAGGTGAGAAAATAATCGATCCGCCATCCGGCGTTGTTTTTGCGCGCATTGAACCGATAGCTCCACCAGGAGTACACACCTGTGACATCCGGATAGAAATGTCTGAAAGTATCGGTGAATCCTGATTCCAGCAGCTCGGTCATCTTTGTCCTCTCTTCATCTGTGAAACCGGCATTTTTGTGATTCGTCTTCGGATTCTTTAGATCGATCTCCTCATGAGCAACATTCATATCTCCACAGACTATGACAGGTTTCGCCGTTCCAGACAAAGTTGTCCCGACACAGCCTGTTGCTGAGGCTCCTCCTGATGCTGCAGCACTTCCCGATGCACTCATATTGTCTTTCAGATTTCCATTATAATCTGCTCTCATTTCAAATTCGCCTGTGATCTCTTTGCTGACGTAAGCACTGCCTGATTCAAGCGCCTTCAAATATCCGCGGAATGCATCCTCCCATTCCATGCGGTAATCAAGTCTGGCCAATTCACTCTGTGAATTCGGTGTGTAAACAGTTACAAGATAATGGTCATCAAACTCAGCTGTCACGACTCTGCCTTCATTATCATGCTCAGGGATACCGATACCTGTTGTCACTGCCAGCGGCACCCCCATCTTTTCTTCACTGACCAGCATCAGAGTGCCCGAATATCCCTTTCTTTCTGCAGAGCACCAGTACTGATGGTAGCCGGGCGTTGAGATCTCCTCCTGTCCTTCCTGCATCTTTGTTTCCTGTATGCACAGCACATCCGGGGACTCATTCTGAAGAAAGTCCAGGAATCCTTTTTTGATGCAAGCCCTTATTCCATTAACATTCCATGATATATATTTTTTCATTGTATTTACCTGCTTTGCAATTTCATTTTATCTTCACATAAAAGAACCAGCTCTTTTTATTTTTCTTCAAAAGCTCTTTATCTCCAAGCATGGTGTCAGGATCTGCCAGATTGCCTCCGCTGACATAAGCCGCAATATAGCATTTCTCCCCTAAAACAAATGCTTTTTCGTCCTCAAGACCCGCGAATCCCAGCCCACTTGCATCACCTTTTTCCCATCCTTCAAGATCACCTGTGACAGAACCACCGCCGCCTTCTTTTTCAGAATAAAAAGTTATGTATTTTCCTTCCTCAAAAGCCACGCCTGCCAGACCTTCTGTTTTACTATTTTCAATTTGTTCTACTCTTCCGCATTTGCAGTCTTTTATAAATTTTCCGCCCTTATAATAATCATATCCTAAGCTGACATTCTTCATTTCCTTTGAGGTTTCAAACTCCACGACACTGTAACCGCTATCCCAGGTCAGCATCCCGATCACCGCTGCATCTTCTTTGTTTCTCGGTTCCCATTTTTTGATGGTGTCTGAGGATTTATCTCCTCCGCAGCCAGACGATACCACCAGCATCATTGCCATGAACACTATCAAAACTACAGTTTTCGTATTTTTCATACAGATCAACATTCCCTTCTCGCATGATTCGGTTTTAATTTCCGCCATTTGGACCGTCTGTTTGATTCCGCAATCGATCCTGTCAAACTGCTTTGCTGTTATTATATCAAATCAATCGAATTAGCGGGACTTAAATTCGTTATGTTGGTATTGCTTCTTTTATATCTGTCATACTGATATATGACATTGATAAATCCGGATTTTTTACTGTAAGAAAAAATCCGCACACGCGGTACGGATTTTTGTTTTCGTTTTTTGTGAGGTATATTCTCTGAAAGAAACGTTTTGCATTCCGGCCAAACTGTCCGGAATAGTTTCCGGGCTGCCAATTATCTCTTTGAGAACTGGCTTGCTCTTCTGGCCTTTTTGAGACCGTATTTCT
>CADCRD010000261.1 GCA_902803725.1 uncultured Eubacteriales bacterium | reverse complement strand
GTCGAATTTGTCATTCGGGTTAAAAGCTTCTTCTCTGATGGCTCCGGTTATGATGTTCTTGTACTTTGTTCTTACGAATGCTGCACCCTTGCCCGGCTTTACATGCTGGAAGTCGAGCACTACGTACGGTTCACCGTTTATCTGGAATGTGATACCTTTTCTGAAATCTCCTGCTGTTAACATGTTCCTATTACCTTTCTTTATTATGATTTAACAAATAATGTGGATCAACCTGTATATGGTCTTTAGAGTACGCATCACCCGTGATCAGGCGGATGCTGAGCCTCTTTGTTTTTTACCGAACAAGATTATACCAAAAAACAGCTGTGTTGCCAACTATTTTCAGCATTCACTCACATAATACTTGCTGGTCAGCGAACAGTCAGTGGTTTAGGCAGGGTAATTACTGTTACCCTTTGATGCCGCCGGCACTCAGTGATTGGCTGCCTGATCATCCATAATGCCCAGCATCACCGCGAATAATGCTGTTTTCTGAGGGATCGTCTCGATCAGTATCTTCTCTTCCGTCGTATGCATCCCTCTCTGGACAGGCCCGAACGCGTCTGCCGCCGGTACGCCATAGTAACAGAACCAGTTAGCGTCCGTTGCCGTCGGGTCATCTATCTCGGATATTTCAAGACCTATCATATCTCCGGCCTTCCTTGCCAGTTCCACCAAAGCTGAATTATCTTCCGACCTTTCCAGCGCCGGGAAGAGCATATGATGCTCAACTGTCGTTTCACAGACAGGATCTTCATTCGATTCGGCCAGCGAGTCGATATTCGCCTCTGCCTCGGCAAACGAATCGTTCGTCGGAAGTCCCGCAACACAGAATTCCATATGGGCGTCTCCCGCAACTATCCCATTCGGTCTGCCCCCGCTGACAGGAGCTACGTTATAGTATATCTCCCTTTCATAGTCATTGAAATCATAGTATTTGAGTATCTTGTGCGCCAATTCCTTTACCGCGCTGTGCCCTTCCATATATGCGCCGCCTGCATGAGCTTCTACACCCTTGATATCCAAAGCTCCCAGAATGACTCCGTCGCGCTGTGTCACGACACCATGGCCCTGCGGTGTCTCGATGGCAGCTTCGAAGACATAAGCACACTCTGCTCCTTTAGCCTCCTTTTCGAAGACCTTGCTCGCAGTCGGAGAACCGATTTCCTCATCGCACGTGTAGAGCATTACTATCTCTTTGTCCGGCAGCATCCCCATTTCCTGCGCTATCTTGACGGCAAAGGCAGAAGTCACGAACCCTGCCTTGCAGTCACCGCTTCCAAGACCATGCAGCCATCCTTCCTCATCTATATAAGGAGGAAATTTTTCCGCATAGCCGACCGGAAACACAGTATCGAGATGAGCGTTCAGGATGATCTTTCCCGTGCACTTATCTTTAGGTTTTATCTTAGCGATGATATGAGAGCCTGTGCCCTCAAAATACATCTCTTCGATCTCGATGCCGCTGATAGTCCGCAGTACTTCTTCGGCTATATCAACAGTCTTCCTGTTCCCATCTTCATATTTTGACTCGCTGTCGATAGCGCAGAACTTCATCAGAAGATCCGTCTGCTCCTGAAGATAACTCTCAGCTCTTTTCTTTACTTCGTTTATGTCAACATTCTTGCTCATTTTTATCACCCCTTGTAGTTCCATGCCATATCCCAAAACCCGGTCTCGAACAGCGAACAGTTCACAAAGATATTTTCAAGATGAGCATATCTCTCTTCGCTTATACCTTTGCAGAGTCTGTCTGTTGCAGCCATCAGGCGTTCGCTTACATTTGCGTATTCTTTCGAAGCATAGCCTCTTATCCATTCACCATATAAAGGATCCTCCAGACACTCCGGACGGTCTTGGACCATCTTCTTTGCCAGAACTTCATATGAGTAAGCGCACGCCAGCACGGACGCGCAGATCGCAGCAGCATCTTCTTCGTACGCTACTCTCAGCATATATGCCGTATATGACGAATTTTCGACTGCCATTTCCGCTTTTTCGAGCTCTTCCTGAGTAATACCGAACAGACCCATGTAACCATCATGTATATCCATCTCATTATCGAGAGTATCTGTCAGCTCGTGAGCGAACATAGTCATCGTCTCTATATCAGGCGACTTGGCTGCCCCCAGCGCGAACACACGCGCGTAATCTATAAGATAAAGATAATCCTGCAGTATATAATATCTGAATTTTTCTTTGTCGAGACTACCGTCTTTTATTCCGGCCACGAACGGGTGGGCATAATATCCATCCCAGGTCTTTTCTACTGCTTTCAGCAGTCTTTGCGTGATCTTCATATCGCTTTCTTTTTCCTTTCCTTATCCGTCAGCGTCAGATCAGACGCTGACATTTTTTATGCTGATCAGCATTTTTGCATCTATATGCTTTCTTCTCTGTGATCGGTAATTGACCTCTTGCTGCTCAGTATGCTCTTTCTTACAAAGGCAATGACGACACAGATCAGTATCGTTGCGGCGATATCGACCAATGTGCTGCCTATGATCAGATCTACTTGCATCAGTTTTCTGTAAAGCAGAAATCCGATGAACCATATTATAAGATTTTCAACACAAAAAGCTCTATTCTCATGACTTTCACGCAATATGAAATAATCCGCGATCATGACTCCGATCATCGGAGCGAAGACGGATCCTATCAAATAAAGGAAGCCTGTGATATCATCCATCGGGAATACGATCGCAGCCGCAGTTCCAAGGACTGCTGCGGCCATAGCGACATATTTGCCGTTTATCTTCTCGCTGAAGATCTCACTTGAAACACCTGCCGAATAAGCATCAAGGAATGTGGTTGTAACAGTAGCCAGAACGACTATTATAAGACCTGCAACTCCCAATCCTGCCTTCAGCATTATCTCGGCGATATCAGATGTTCCCGAAAGTAGCGCGGCTCCCATACCGATTATGTACATCCAGCTGCTCACCAGCCCATATGCGACAGAAGACCACAGAGCAGCCACGGTCGGTCTTTCCGCCTCTCTCGTATAATCGCTGATCAGAGGTACCCATGAAAGCGGCATGGCTACGTTCAGCTCTATTGCTGCGCCGAATGACATACCGCCTCTGGCCGCTGCCGAAATATCTCCGGAACGGAATATTATCGTTGAAAGGATAATAGTCAGTATGAACAAAGCGCTCATAGCAAAGATGTTTATCTTTCCGAGGCTCTTTATCCCGATCATTATCCAAAGCAATATCAGAGCGCCTATCACCGCTGCCCATATCCAGTGGCCCCAGGAGAATATACTGTTCGCAGCCAGCGCACCGTCATATATCATTATCGCTGTCCAGCCGACGAGCTGAAGGACATTGAGCATAGCAAACAGGAACGCGCCTTTTCCGCCGAAACTCAGTGTTACGGTCTGCATCGCGCTCATTCGTTTCTTTCCGCCGATGTAGCCTGCAAGTAACAGAAGAAAGCATCCAAGGACATGTCCTATTATTATCGATAACAGGCCTTTTGAACATCCCAGAGGGGCAATGAATGTCCCTGAAAGAATTTCGGCCAGCCCAACTGCCGCTCCGAACCATATCAGAGCGTTTTCAAATACACTTGTTCCTTTTTTATTCATCTGTTTCATCCTCCCTCAGCATGAAATTATGCATCAGAGGGCCTGAACCTTTTCCAAGATCCATCATCGCAGCCAGCGCTCCTGAAATGTATTCCTTCGCGCGGGCGACTGACTCGGCAAGATCATGCCCTTTTGCCAGATTTGCCGCGATCGCGCTCGAAAGCGTGCATCCCGTTCCATGCGTATTGGGATTATCGATCATTTTAGAACGGAACCAGACAGGCTCATCTGTCTTATCGCAGCCCTCTGCTGCGGATGCTCCTTTGCCGGCACTGCTCCCGATCAGGACATCGTTCGCGTCGTTGATACTGTGTCCGCCCTTTACGAGAACACCGCATCCGTAGCATTCAAAAATCTTTTTTGCCGCAGCTGCCATATCACTCTCAGTTGTTATAGGCATATCAGCAAGGATCTCTGCTTCGGGTATGTTCGGTGTTATGACTGTTGCGATCGGAAGGAGCTTTTCCTTAAGAGTTTCAACAGCCTGCTCTTCGATGAGACGCGCGCCGCTCGTCGCGACCATAACAGGATCGACCACGATGTTCTTTGCTTTATAAGCCGTGAGCCTGTCTGCGATCGTTTCGATCAAGCCTGATGATGATACCATTCCTATTTTGACGGCGTCAGGGAATATATCCTCAAAGACTGCGTCGATCTCAAGGCCGAGAAACTCGGGTGTTACTTCTGAAATACCTCTGACGCCGGTAGTGTTCTGTGCAGTAAGAGCTGTAACAGCACTCATTGCATATACTCCATTTACAGTCATCGTTTTGATGTCTGCCTGGATACCGGCGCCTCCGCAGGAATCCGATCCTGCGATCGTCAATGCTTTTTTCATTTTGTCTCTCCTTTCAGCATCCACTTTTATATAGCGACAGAAAGTGGTGCCCCCGGTCTGCCGCTTTAAATAATATGTTTGATCAGCTGCCCAATGCAGCACCGCATATATTATCAGTACTGCCGATATATAAGATCAGCTGTTCCAATCCTCAAGACTCTCAAGGTATATATATGCTGTCTCCTTCATACCTTCCTGATCAGATTCTCCTTCGGCATCGAACACGCCTACGGTGATGTAGCCTGCTGCCGCCGCTGTCTTGAGCGCATATAATGAATCTTCAAACACAAACGTTTCTTCGGGGTCGGTCCCCATAAATGACGCAGCGTCATCATAGATCTTCGGAGAATGTTTGCTCGATCCTGTTTCGGCACTGGTGAATATCTTTTCGAAATTATCCAGAAGACCGTTTCTGGAAAGAGCCTTTTCTACATATTCTCTGGGACTTGATGTTGCTGCCGTTATCCTAAGGCCGTCTCTTTTAAAACCTTCGATCAGTTTTGCCGATCCCGTTTTTGCCGGCACTTCGTAAAAATAAAAATCGCGAAGCATATCACAAAGACCATCGAACACTTCGCCCGGATCAAGACCCAGCGAATACTCTTTGGCAAGATATTCCGCCCCCTGTTCCATGCTCATGGAAAAGAGTTTTTCTGCAAGTCCTTTTTCAGGTTCTCTTCCCTTACTTTTTAAATATCTTGCGCCAAGATCGGTCCATATCGAAAGTGAATCGAGGAGCACTCCGTCGATATCAAAGATAACGCCTTTCATTTTGTCTGTTTTCATATTTTGTATCTTCTCTTCCCAAACCGGACATACCGGTCTTTCAGTCTGATCGGCCAATGCTACTCAGCTATCATTTTCTGAGTTACCTTCTTCAGCTGTTCAGACGCTGCCTTTATATCTTTCTGAGCATAGATAGCGCTGATCACAGCGATACCGCATATGCCGCTGCCTTTCAGTTCAGATGTGTTTTCGTAAGTGATGCCTCCAATGGCAACTACAGGGATCGATACGGCATCACAGATATCTTTAAGAGTTTCAAAGGATACTTCATCAGCATCATCTTTTGAACCAGTCGGGAATACAGCGCCCACTCCCAGATAATCCGCACCTTTTTCCTGTGCCATCAGTGCCTGCTCCACTGTCTGTGCTGATACGCCAAGTATCTTGTCCGGTCCTATCAAAGCGCGGACATCGTCTGCCTGCATATCACTCTGCCCGACATGGACTCCATCAGCATCCATCTTAACAGCTATATCTACGTTGTCGTTGATGACAAAAGGCACATTATATTCGCGTGCCATTTTCTTGATCCTGACAGCTTCCTCGAAGAAAGTCTCATCATCCAGCTCTTTTTCACGCAGCTGAAGGAATGTTACTCCTCCTTCAAGACTCTCGCGGACTACTTCGTCAATGGTCCTTCCATCCAGCCAGTGACGGTCTGTCACAGCATACAGCAGCAGTGAATCTGCGAGTCTCTTCTTCATCTCTTCCAGCATTATTTTCTTGTCTGTATTTTCACTCATTGAATTTCTCCATAGCTATTCGCTTACACTAAATCTCTTTCTTAAAGCTCCGTCCGGTCTTCACCTGATCTCAAATTTTGCGCCTTCATCGAGTGTTGCCGCATCCATATTGAATATCGCGTCGATTATGCGGTTTCTGTATGTGGAGTTGCCGTCACCTTCCTGCATCCTGCTCCATCCGATCTCGCCTGCAAGACCCATCGTGCAGACAGCAGCAGCCGCCGCCTCGAGCTTTGCGTCAGGATTTGCTGCAACGAAAGCAGTCATCATTCCGGAAAGCTGGCATCCTGTACCGGTGATCTTTCCCATTTCGGCGCGGCCGTTCCTGATGACATAGCATTTGTCCGCATCTGCGACCAGATCTATAGCACCTGTGACCGCCACGACCGATCCGGTCTTTTCAGCGAGGCTCTTCACAAAAGCTACTGAACTGTCGAGTGTTTCTTCTGTTACAGCATCGGCGACATCTGCGTCAACGCCCTTTGTGGTTCCGCTGCCGAGCGCGAGAGTCTTTATCTCGGAAATGTTTCCGCGGACTACATCGAACTTTATTTCATTCAGCAGCTTTACTGCAGTATCCGTACGAAGTTTAGAAGCACCGGCGCCGACAGGATCCAACAGAACTACATGTCCCAGTTCATTTGCTTTCTTGCCTGCAAGGAACATACCTTCGATGCTGCTCTTATTGAGCGTTCCGATGTTTATATTGAGCCCGCCGCATATCGTTGTGATATCCTCGACATCATCAGGCTCGTCCGACATGATCGGGCTGCCTCCGCATGCGAGCAGTACATTCGCCACATCATTGACCGTAACATAATTTGTGATGTTGTGCACAAGTGGTACATTTTTTCTGACATTGTCGATACATTTTCCCAGCATTTGTTTTCTCCTTATTTGCGTAAATAATAAAACGAGCACCCTGATCAGGTGCTCTTCCGAAAAAAATCAATCCCTACGGCAGAATTACCCACATCAGGTTACGGGGTCGAAAAATTTCCTCTCAGCCTGCAGCAGACAGCACGCAAGCTCCCCCTTGATCAATTATTGATTTGTCAATGACATTATATACCACTCAAAACAGCTGTCAAGGAAAACATCAGTCATCACCCTCTTCGTCATCATCATCATTATCATCCTCAAGGATCATTTCAAGATCGAGCGTATTGATATTCACAACACTGCATTTGCCCGAAGAATCCTGATTCACGACAACAAGCTGAACATTTTTGACCGGCTGTTCCGTGACCGTCTCACCAACGCAAAGCATCGCATAATTCGATCCGTTCACGACCTGACTGCCAAGATAAGCGATCGCGTTCAAAGCATTGCCATCCAAAGTCTTTGCGGAACTTAAGAATACCTTCTGGACATCTTTGGGTATCGATGAGCCGGCATAGTCATCAGGAATGACAAAACCGTCATTATCCGATACACTTTGATCCGCTCCGTCTCCTTCAGTGTACTTTGTGATGTCAAAAGACTGGATATCTCCTATATCAGGCTTGCCATACTTATTGATCTCGACGCTCACTGCCTGCAGCTCTTTATCCGTCTTGCTGTAAGCGATATATTCATATGTCTTATCACCATCTTCTTTATCTTCTTCAAAGCCGATATAAGCGACAGGCGTCAGCTCATCGTTGATCTCATCGACGAATTTGCTGAATGCATCAGCAGCATCGTCAGGGAAATTGCTTTTTCCATAATCAGTATTGACCTCCCAACCGCCGGTAACAGTTCCTTCTTGTTCCTGCTGGCTTTGATCTTTCTGATCATCTTTCTGATCATCATCTCCACAGCCAAACGCAGCAAATGCCGTCAGAACGATAACGAGACAAAATATCAGTTTTTTCATAAGATCCATCTCCTTTCAGCAATGTTTTTTCCAATTACTATTATACTAAAATAAGCATAGGGATTATTCAAGACCCTTTGATGAGCCGGTCCTTAGCGACAATCGAGCAAAGCTAAGATTGAACTTAGGGACGCTGCTCATCAACGGCGCGCGAGCATGTCTTGGATAACCCTAT
>CADCRD010000260.1 GCA_902803725.1 uncultured Eubacteriales bacterium | reverse complement strand
CTCTCGTAAGACTATGGAGATCACGGAAGTTCTGGACATGAAGGACGGTGAGATCCAGCTGAATCCGCTTTATAAATTTGAAGAGGATGAGAACTCTACTTTGGAAAAGGTATCGGGTTCCCTTAAGAGAACGAACAACAAAATGATCAACAGGCACAAGCTTTTGTTGGCAGGCATATACAAAGAGATTTGAGGAATACATTTATGGCAAGAAAAAAGAAAGAACCAGAGTTTATTCCTTCGCGGCTGAATACTCCAATGTTGAATTACAGGGTCTACTATATGGATAAGGGCGAGAAGATATTGAATTTTCTCGGCGCCTTTGCAGTGGGCGGTATCTGCGGCCTGATCTTCTACGGGAACCAGTTCCTGGACGAGGAGGGATTCGCGACGCAGGCAACAACTATCTGCAACATTGTGACCTTTGTTGTGATAGGAATAATAGCCGGACTGGCTTTTATCCCGATCCGTGAAAAAGGGCTGCGGGACAGCAGGATCGACGAGCTTACCTTGCAGTTCCAGAGTTTTTTGTCGGCGCTGTCCGTCGCTCTCTCGAGCGGCATGAATATGACAGAATCTCTTTCCAGCGCCTATCATGACCTGAAATTACAGTTCTCTGAAAACGCCTACATCGTCAAAGAAGTTGAAGAGATGATGAACGGTCTGCATAACGGCATCGACATTGAAGAGATGATGACATCTCTCGGAAACAGGAGCAATAATCCTGACATTCAGAACTTCGGACTGGTCTTTTCAATGTGCTTTCGGACATGCGGCAACCTGAAGGATGTTGTCAGGAGGACCAGCGATATCATAAGTGAAAAAATAGCGATCGGACAGGAAATTGAAACAGCGCTGACCTCCAACAAAACGCAGTTTGATGTCATGATGCTGATCCCTGTCGTGCTGGTACTGATGCTTCGAATGATGAGTTCTTCTTTCGCAAAAGGATTTTCATCACCTGTTGGTGTCATTGCGATCACTATTGCGATCGGCCTGTTTTTTGCAGCGTATAAAATGGGACAGAAAATCATGGATGTGAAAGGATGATCAGATGCTTCGCTATATAATCATGGGAATCGGGACCTTTTTGTCATTGATCTTTCTGATCCAGCTGTTCAGAGGGAAAAAATATGACAATATGGTGATGAATTTGGATGGAGGAGATTTCCCTCTTCACAATCTTTACGGAGCAGGTCTTGTGTGGAGCTCGGGGAAGCTTTTCAAGTTCAAAGGGAAGCGGGCAATGGAGATGAAACAACAGGCCGGGATGCTGTATCCGACTCAATATGCGGAGTACTATGCAAATGTGTCCTGGGCCGGCGCTATAACTCTCGGCTTTCTCATGCCTGCCGTCACATTGCTTTTCAGCGGCATTTTGTACGTGTTCTGGTATTACATCATTGCTATCGGGCTCTTTATGACAATTTATATGGTCTCATCACTTCTGACCAATATGTCAACAAAGGTGAAGGACCGAACGGAAGAATGTGAGAACCAGCTCGCAGACGTTGTCTCTTCACTGGCTGTTCTTATCAACTCGGGCATGGTGCTTCGTGACGCCTGGAAACTTGTAGGGAAGAACAGTGACGGAGCGCTATACAAGCTGATCAGGATGTCCTGTGACAATATGGCGCAGGGAATGTCGGATACGGAGGCTTTCACGGAATTTGCGAGGCTTTCCAATTCTGCCGACATCCGGAAGTTTACCAGCGCCATGATCCAGAGCATGGAGAAGGGCGGCGGAGAACTGACCATATTCCTGACGAACCAGTCATCGGAATTATGGACATATAAGAGGCAAAAAATGCTTCAGAGCGGCGAGAAAGCCGCGACCAAGCTTTTGATGCCGATCATGCTGATCTTTTTCGGCATTATAATCATAATCCTTGCAGCGGCCTTCGGAGGTTCGCTATTTGGATAAATTAGCTATTGTAGAATTACAGTACAGAAAGGAGAAGAAATGGAAACTATTAAGAATTGTCTCAACGGGATTTATGCAATGCTTGTTTGCACGGCTTGCGAACTGAGGGATTCCGAGCGCGGAGACACGAATTTTGTGTCGATGCTGCTGATCATCGGCATCGTTGTCGTTCTTGCCGGTGCCTTCCTGGCGTTATCCAGAGGAGCGATGACTACAGTTCAAGGTCTTGTTACTAATTTCCTGAATTCTCTCGGCTGAGCCGGGACAGATCCGGGAGGGGAGCGGTCGTTAACTGAAAACTGCCTGTGCGGGAGAGCTGTTTTTGCT
>CADCRD010000259.1 GCA_902803725.1 uncultured Eubacteriales bacterium | reverse complement strand
TGCATAAGCAGGCTTGTCCCATGTGAATAGTCCGGCTTCTTTGGAAAGCCTCCTTATCTCAGCCTTAGTCAATCCACATTCTCTCAGTGGCGATCTCACCTTAAGCTCCCTGAGTGCTGTCATCCCCGGTCTGTCCGATGCATCATCGCTCGCGTTGGTGCCGTCAAGTACCAGTGAGAATCCGTCATTACGCGCCGCTTCAATTATCGCACCGAAAATCTGCCGCTTGCAGTAATAGCAGCGGTCAGCAGGATTGTTTCTGACTTCGGCCACCGAAAGAACATCCGCCTGCAGCACAGTCATGTCGGCATCCAGCTCATCCGCCAGCTGCAGAGCATCATCCAGCTCGAACTGCGGCTGAAAGCAGGACTTAACATAATATGCTCTGACCTGTGCTCCTGCCTCAAGTGCTGCATACAGCAGGTATGCTGAATCCACCCCTCCTGAAAAGGCGATCGCCGCTGTGGGGTTTTCTTTAAAAAATGATTTCAGTTTTTTTTGAATGATCATTTGTTCCCTTTTATCCTTCTTTGACAGATTATAGCACAAAAATACTTATTGAACTAAGTACATACATTATTTATAATAGTCAAAATTACTGCTCAGAAGGCGGCAATATATATGAATGTGAAGTTATTGAAATGTGAATGAGAAAGGAAGGTACAAACATGCCTATTGTTAACGTGACCTGGACGAGTAAGCAGGATCAGAACGTCAAAAATGATTTTTATGATTTCACTGCCGATCTTATTAACCGCGAGACCGGCACTGATCCAAATCTGATCTATGTATTCATCAGGGAAATCGAAAAAGAGAATGCCAGAAAAAGAGGAACTGTAGTTTTTGTTGACTGGACTGTCCAGCCGGCGAGAACTATTGCTGCAAGAGCTGTGATAATGAAAGAGATGACCAAAAAAATCGCTGCTGTCACAGGCGAAGATCCTGATGAGATCGTCATTATCTTCAGAGATATCCCCCTTCACTCAGCCAGTGTCGGCGGACTGACCAGAGAAGAACGGCTATAGCTGCATGCACGAAAGAACAGTTTCCTGAAACTGTTCTTTTTTATCTGAAATCTGCAAAGAATGGACAAGCAAGGTTGCAATGCTTTTTTGCCTGTTGTATATTTTAATCAGTGAACACATCTGAAAATCTATGACAACGGGCGAGAATAATAATGCTGTATATTGAAAATTCGTCCGCGGCCGCACAGACGGCAACCGGGAATTTTTCATTATAAATCGTTACTTTTCTTTTAATGAACAGGAGGGATTTAAAAATGAAAAATTATCAGCTTGATGTACCGGCACCAAGACACTTTTCTCACGTTATCAGGGATATCCCTGAAGTCACAGTCAGCCAGCGCGAAAGAGCTCTCAAGGCAACACACTACAATGAATTCGCGTTCCCTGCAGGGATGCTGACCGTTGATATGCTGTCAGACTCAGGAACGACAGCAATGACCGATCAGCAATGGGCAGCTCTGTTCCTTGGCGATGAATCCTACGGGAGAAACAAAGGATACTATGTACTTCTCGATACTTTCCGTGACATTTTTGAAAGGGGCGGAGAAAAGAACTGGAAAAAGATAATCGATCTTGTGAGAACTGATGTAAGGGACATCGACAGAATGATGGATGAGATGTATCTGTGTGAATATGAGGGTGGATTCTTTAACGGAGGAGCTGCGCAGATGGAAAGACCGAATGCTTTTATTATACAGCAGGGGCGCGCGGCAGAGTCCGTGCTGATGGAGATAGTAAGGAACATTCTCAGCGAGCGCCATCCGGGCAAGATCTTCACTATCCCGTCAAACGGTCACTTTGACACGACAGAAGGCAATATAAAACAAATGGGATCAGTACCCAGAAATCTCTACAACAAAGATCTGCTGTTCGAAGTCCCCGAAGGTGGAAGGTATGAAAAAAATCCATTCAAAGGGGACATGGATCTTGAAAAGCTCGAGCAGCTGATCCAGAATGTCGGACCGGAAAATGTACCACTGATCTTTACCTGCATAACGAACAATCCTGTTTGCGGCCAGCCTGTTTCCATGGCCAATCTCAGGGCAGTCAGCCAGATCGCCCACAAATATGATATACCGTACATATATGATGCCGCAAGATGGGCTGAGAATGCTTACTTTATCAAGGTCAACGAAGAAGGTTACGCCGACAGGAGCATCGCCGAAATCGCAACTGAGATGTTCTCATACTGCGACGGCTTTGCCATGTCAGCCAAGAAGGACGGTCACGCAAACATGGGCGGCATGCTCGCTTTCAGAGACAAGGGAACATTCTGGAAGAACTTTACTGACTTTAATGAAGACGGTTCAGTTAAGATGGATGTCGGTGTAAGACTGAAGGTAAAACAGATTTCCTGCTACGGCAACGACTCATATGGCGGTATGTCCGGCAGGGACATCATGGCTCTGGCCGCCGGCCTTTATGAAAGCTGCAGCTTTGATTATCTTGACGAGAGAGTCAGCCAGTGCAATTACCTTGCAGAAGGTTTTTATGACGCAGGCATCAAAGGCGTGGTGCTTCCTGCAGGCGGGCACGGTGTATATATCAACATGACCGAGTTCTTCGACGGCAAGCGGGATCACGAAAAGTTTGCAGGTCAGGGCTTTTCGATAGAGCTTATCAGGAGGTACGGCATACGCGTTTCCGAGCTGGGCGATTACTCAATGGAATACGATCTGAAAACACCCGAACAGCAGGAAGAAGTCTGCAACGTGGTCAGGTTCGCGATCAACAGAAGCCAGCTTTCAAAGGAACATCTGGATTATGTAATAGCTGCCGTCAAGGCTCTGTATGAAGACAGAGAAAACATCCCTAACATCCGGATCACCTGGGGAAAGGATCTGCCGATGAGGCATTTCCATGCATTCCTCGAACCGTATCCTGAAGAATAGTTATGGCAGGATCTGCAGTCTGCGGGTAACTTTTGCAAAAAAACAGGCCATCATCTATGGCAGGATGATGACCTGTTATTTTTCATATTTCTCGTCTTAGTTTATCCCGGCCAGCATCCGGCTGATCCCCTCTCGCAGTTTTAAGACGACCTTGCCATATGTTTCAAAAAATTCCTCTGCACTTTCCTGAAATCCACGGCGAAACCATGTCCCCAGCATTCCAATTATCATTCCTTTGATGGCATTCTTCAGGTAATGGGCCGTCACCGGATCCCTTTCGAAGATGCTGAACTGACTGTCGATCCATTCTTTGTTATGCATAAAATATTCATTCACAAAATGCTCTGCTACATCAATATCAGCCATCAGCTGCATTTTATTTCTGTTTTTTTCTGCAAACTCAGTTAATCTTCTGATTTGCTCAAGGCTTGGCGGAATCATTAATTTCGCTGCACCATTTTCTTCACAAGTGCCTTTCGCTGACTGCTCCTTATCTGAAATAATTTCGAAAATCTCACTGAACATCTCCTGCTCTATCTTTTCCTGCAATGCATATTTATCCTGATAATGCAGATAAAAAGTCGCACGATTAATCCCTGCTTCTGAAATGATTTCTTTGACTGTTACCTCTTGAAGAGTGCTCTTTTTTAGAAGCTCAAAAAAAGCTTCCCTGATTTTTTCTTCTGTTTTTTCATACCTCCGATCTTTTTTCATCATGTTCTCCTTTATTTATCTTCCTTCATCAGTTACTTATTATTCGCACTGACTTAATCGACATATTTACAAATCTGATGGTAAAAAACTGTCCACACACGCATTATAATATATATGTGTCTATTAACTCAACTGTACCCTTCATAGGGTTTTTATGAAAACAGGAGGCCGGCCATGAACGGAATCAGTATACAAAACGTCAGCAAGAGTTTTGGTAAAAAACAGGCTCTTTCTGACATCTCGCTCCGCATCCCTGCAGGCAGCATCTTCGGACTCATCGGACCTTCCGGATGCGGAAAGACGACCCTTGTCAAAATAGTATGCGGACTTTTAAAGCAGAATAGCGGACAGATCGAAATACTCGGAACTGAATTGCCTTCCTTAAGCATAGCTGAAAAGACGGGATATATGGCACAGTCTGCTGCACTTTATCCGAACCTTACAGGCCGGGAGAATCTCAGCTTTTTCGGCCGGCTTTACGGTCTCACCGGCAATGAGCTTCGTGACCGCATTTCTTATGTTACCAGCCTGGTGGGACTTGAAGATGATATTGATATCAGAACCGAAAACTATTCAGGCGGAATGAATCAGAGGCTGTCACTGGCAACAGCACTGATACATGATCCGGCTGTGTTGATTTTAGATGAACCAACCGTTGGCATCGATCCTGTGCTCAGGCACGAAATCTGGGATGAACTGCACGATCTTGCAAAAAAGGGCGTAACTATACTGATCACAACTCACGTAATGGATGAAGCCGAAAAATGCGATAGCCTTGCTATGCTCCGCGATGGAAAAGTTCTGGCCACTGGATCTTCTGAAACACTTATCAGAAAAGCCGGTGCCAAAGACTCTGAACAGGCCTTTATTGCCTTTGGTACTCAATTAAGCAAGCCGCACAGCGAAGATCTCGCCGAACATAATAAACAGAAAGGAGAGCTGAAATGAAGATCAGAACACTGGCCTTGAGGATATTCACACAACTCCGCCACGACCGCCGGACTATGGCACTGGTTCTTCTGGCGCCGATCCTGGTTCTCGGTCTACTGTACCTGGTTCTGAGTGCCAACGACAGCACCAGCACCATCGTGCTCGGAAAAGCTCCTTCTTTCATTGCCCGCGAGCTCAAGAAGCAGGATGATATCAAGCTGAAGATCATCGCTCCGGACGGAGGGTCATGGAACAAACATGAACAAACAACAAGCAAAGCAGCTCTGAAAAAGGCTATAGATGATAACTCCGCTGCAGCTGCGCTTACCATGCGCAAAAAAGACATGAAAGTCAAACTATATCTGGATGGCAGTGATGCCGGGACGGCCGCAAAAATTTCCGCAGTCACAGGCAAAATACTTCAGGAAAAAGCAGCAAAATCACAAAAACAGCTGATGCGGCAGCTTCCTGTCAGCCTTCAGACACAGCCCCGAATTGATCCATCTCTTGATGTTGTGTACATATACGGTAATGAGTCAGGTGATATTTTTGACAATTACGGTGCAGCCCTCATAGGTATCATCGTTTTCTTTTTCGTATTTCTGCTGGCAGGCATCAATTTCCTGACCGAGAGGATCAGCGGTACCCTGGAAAAAATGCTTGCCTCTCCCATCAGGCGCTATGAGATCGTTTTCGGTTATACCCTTGGCTTCAGCATTTTGGCTCTTGTTCAGACCGCACTGGTCACACTCTTCGCTATTTATGTGATAGGGCTCAAAGTGGCCGGGAGCATCTGGCTGGTCTTTCTTATCAATCTGCTGACAGCGATCTGTGCTCTTACGCTCGGCATACTGCTGTCAAGCCTTGCAAACAGTGAGTTCCAGATGATGCAGTTCATCCCGGTCATAGTGATTCCACAGGTATTTCTCTGCGGAATGTTCAGGCTTTCAGGGGGATGGGATATCGCAGGCCATCTGGTGCCACTCTACTACACAAACAACGCGCTGCAGGATGTGATCCTCCGCGGCCGCGGACTTTCTGACATATGGATGGAAGTGCTGGTGCTCTTAGGTTTTTCTATAATTTTCATTGCAGCAAATATAACCACACTGCGAAAAGAGCGCGGCTGGTAATATAGGAGAGCAGCCTTGGGCATCAGGCCAGACAGCATATCCTGTGCTTCCTTTGCATATCTGTTTCACTGGTATGAGGAAAATCTTTATCAGATATACAGCTTACAGATAGAACTCGTTGCGTCGCAGCTCCATATATGGTTTAGTTTTCCGCATTGCTGCCGCTGCTTCAAGATCAACCTCGCATATCACCAGCTGCTCACTGTCATCAGCCATCTTCAGGCAGCTTCCATCTGGACCGCAGAATATAGTCTGACCCGCAAAATCCATCTCATCTTCCAGGCCAACACGATTACACATTACCACATTGGTTGAATTCTGAAATGCCGGCACTCTCACTTCCCAATTGAACAGTTCCATTGGCTCTGCCTTTGTATTTGCAGTTGGGATTATTACAAGATCACTGCCCTTAACAGTACATGTTCTGATGCTCTCAGGATAATGTCTGTCAAAACATATGACTATTCCGATCTTGCCAATGGATGTATCGTAAACAATAAAGCCGTCTTCCGAAGGCGTATAATAGTCCTTTTCATAGAACTGAAATGCCTGGGCAATATGTACCATTTTTGACACACCCAGTATTTCTCCATTTTCATCGATCATCAGATTCATGTCATATGTGCCTGCACCATCGCGAACATAAAAGTTAGGTGTTGCAATAATACTGTATTCTTTGCATGCCTGGCAAAACCCCCTGACATATTTACTGTCTATGGTCACTTCATAGCCGGTCGCGTCCCGGTCTTCATATTGCGCAAAAAATGGTGACAACTGGACCTCAGGATAACAGATGAGGTCTGCCCCCTCCTGCGACGCCTGCTTTAAAAACTCAATTGATTTTTCATAATTCTCATCAAGACTTTCCGACATTTTCATCTGAGCTGCTGCTATTTTCACCATCTTATTCACCTCCATAATTCAATAATGTATCTTATTCTCATATAGTGTATCAAAAAGATATGATCAAGGTAATTTTTTTTGACAGCGATTTGTGATACTCATCCGATGAAATCTTTAAACATACACAGCCCTCTTGCAGGATCTTTTAAAAAAGCATATACTTTTTCATATTAAAAAAAGGGGGAATCAATTATGGCTGAAACACTAACCGTTCTGAAAAACAGGCGCAGCACACGCGCTTACAAACCTGAACTCATTGAAGA
>CADCRD010000258.1 GCA_902803725.1 uncultured Eubacteriales bacterium | reverse complement strand
TCCCGTAGTAAGAGCATTGGTGGAACACAAGCTGTATGCCGATACTCAGCCGTCAAAGTTCTATTACAACATTCCGTGTTTCAGATACGAGAGACCGCAGTCCGGAAGACAGAGAGCATTCCACCAGTTTGGTGTTGAGGTTTTCGGAACCGGCAACATGATGGCAGATGCTGAGATCATATCGCTGGCAAGAGATTTTATCGCAGAGATGGGAATAGACGAAGTAGAACTTCACATCAACAGCATCGGCTGTCCGAAGTGCCGTGAGGAATACAAAAAAGTTCTGAAAGAATTTCTGGCCCCCAAATATGATCAGCTGTGTGATACCTGTAAGGACAGATATGAGAGAAATCCGATCAGGATCCTTGACTGCAAGGTGCCTGAGGATCACGAAGCTGTTCAGGGCGCGCCGAGAATGATAGATCACCTGTGTGATGAATGCAGGGAAGCATTTGAAGAACTGAAGACAGATCTTGATGCTTTAGGTATTGAATATGTTATAGATCCGGGGATCGTTCGCGGTCTTGACTACTATACGAAGACAGCATTCGAATTCATATCCACCAGGCTGGGCGCACAGAATACAGTCTGTGGAGGAGGCAGATATGACCACCTTTCAGAGACTCTGGGCGGACCTCCGATCCCGGGCGTCGGATTCGGACTGGGCATCGAAAGACTGCTGCTGACGATGGATGAATGCGGCATCGATATACCGGAGCCGGAAGGTGCAGATGCATTCATCGCATTTATCGGTGAAGAGCCAAAACTCAAGGCGCTGGAGCTGACAGGCAAACTGAGAAGAAAAGGACTGGCCGTAGCAATGGATACGATGGGCAGAAATATGAAAGGCCAGTTTAAATATGCAGACAGACTGAACGCCAAATACACGATCGTCATAGGTGAAGACGAGCTGGCATCCGGTGAGGCTACAGTCAAAGAGATGGCAACCGGTCAGCAGAGGAAAGTCGGATTTGAAGATCTGGAAAACATGCTGTATGAATAATAGAACGAGAGGTAGTAACTAATGTCAAAACTCATGAAGAGAACGCTGATGTGCGGTGAATTCACTGCAGACAACATAGGAGAAAAACACGTCATAAACGGATGGGTCGCCAAGAGAAGAAATCTGGGAGGACTGATCTTTTGCGATATCAGAGACCGCAGCGGTATCGTTCAGGTAGTATTTAATGACGATATTCCTCAGGAATTGTTCGGCAAGGCAGATTCCCTGCGCAGCGAATTCGTAGTCGGTATCAGCGGAACGGTAAGGAAAAGAGAGTCAGTTAACCCTGATCTGCCGACAGGCGAGATCGAGATCTTTGCGGATGCTCTGGAGATCTATGCTGAGAGCGATACTCCGCCGATCTACATCAAAGATGATGACAATGTTGATGATAACCTGCGACTGAAATACAGATATCTCGATCTGAGAAAAGCTCAGATGCAGAAAAATCTGGCTTTCAGACACAAGGTAACAAAGATATGCAGGGATTATTTCGATGAGAACGGATTCCTCGAAGTCGAGACACCGATCCTGATCAAATCAACACCGGAAGGCGCCAGGGACTATGTTGTTCCCAGCCGTGTTCACGCCGGAGAGTTTTATGCGCTGCCGCAGTCACCGCAGATGTTCAAGCAGCTGCTGATGGTAAGCGGCTGCGACAGATACATGCAGATAGCCAAATGCTTCCGTGATGAAGACCTTCGTGCTGACCGTCAGCCGGAGTTCACGCAGATCGACCTGGAGATGTCATTTGTTGATGAGGATGACATCATCGCGATGCAGGAAGGATTCATACAGCGTCTGATGAAGGAAACAAAAGGTATTGATATTGAGCTGCCGCTGCCGCGTCTGACTTATGATGAGGCGATGGAGCGTTTTGGCTCGGACAAGCCGGATACCAGATTCGGATTCGAACTGAAAAACTTAAAGGAGATAGCTGAAGGCAGTGAGTTCCCGCCGTTCAAAGAAGCACTTGAGAGCGGCGGCAGTGTTCGCGGTATATGCGTAACAGGAGCTGCCGGTATGTATACACGCAAAAAGACAGATAAGCTGACAGAGCACATCAAGAGCTTTGGCGCAAAGGGAATGGTATGGATCAAGGCTCAGGACGGTGACTGGACGTCATCGGTCAATAAGTTCTTTGATCAGGACGGTCTGCATAAAATCGGTGAGGTGTTTGATGCTCAGCCGGGCGACCTGATCCTTATCGTCAGCGGCAGGGATAAAGTAGTATTCGATTCGCTCGGATTCCTGAGAAGACACATTGCCGGTGAGATGGGACTGCTGGATGACGATCAGTTCAATTTCCTGTGGGTTACAGATTTTCCGCTCTT
>CADCRD010000257.1 GCA_902803725.1 uncultured Eubacteriales bacterium | reverse complement strand
TCTATGCGTATGACGCATGCGCCATGTCTGCACTTGTCGACAAAGGGATCATCCGGGTACTGCCCGAAATCATCGATACGAGCAAGGTGTTTGACTGGATCCTGGACCGCAGCAGGATCAGAGGAAAAATATACGGGTTTCCGTTCATGACATGCGCGAATGTGTTGATATGCAGGAAAAAAGACTATACTCCGATAAACAACATCTTTGAGATCGAGGGAGGCCTGTCGGCACCTCTGAAGTCTATGATCGGATACTATTATGTGCTTGCCTTCTGCAATTATCAGGACAGCAGCGAGGCCAGTTTCAATGCGATCGCAAGGATATTCAAGGCTATGGGAGGGCATGAGGCATTTGAGGAGTCTAAGCTTGACGCGGAAAAAGTCATAGACAAGTTCCGCAGCGGTAAATGCAGATACCTTTTGGGTTTTACAGAAAACCTGAGGTTCCTTGACCGGGATGAATATGTCGTTCAGCTGGCCAACTTGTCTGAGAACGCTGTAAATGAGATGCCACTGTTCATGACTGACTTTATTTCTATGGGGTACAGCACATCAGGCGAAAAACTGCTTGACTGCCTGGATATAATGGAAATCATTACAGACAGCAGTTTTGTGCGCGATCTGTGTACCGGTGAAAACAGTCTCGAGTATATGCTGCCTGCAGATAAGACGCTTTATCCGGTCTTCGCTGAACTGGATCCGGTCTATGAGCAGCTTTATGATCTGGTCAGCGATGAGAATAATGGGATCCTCAGGTATGGCAGTAATTTCTATGAAGAATTTGACCTTCGAAAGGCATATCTGTTGTCCGTAGTACAAAGTCTTGACTAAACAGGAGAAAACACCGGGGACCCGGAGAGAAAGACGCGATAAATCAGAAAATTAAGAAAGCAAGAAAGAGGACAGCACTTTGAAGTGCTGCCCTCTTTTTCTCTCTCGTTAATGACATAAAACAACTTATAGAAGCGGTTTACAATTCCATGCTGTTTTCTATACTACCATAGACTTCCGTATACATATACCGGAACTTTCCCGGGATTTCCCGGTACCGCTTTATCAAATGCGCAATCACGATGTATTCTTCAGTACCTGAGCACCTGCTGCAGAGTAGCCTTCATGCCTGAGACATCCAGCGGTTTTGCGATATGTCCGTTCATCCCGACTTCCCCGGCTTTCTTTATATCCTCCTGGAACGCATTAGCCGTCATGGCGATAATCGGGATACCGGCGAGTCCGGGGTCAGGAAGATCACGAATCGCCTGCGTTGCCATATATCCATCCATGACCGGCATTTGTATATCCATCAGGATCACATCATAATACCCCGGTTCGGACGCCGCCGTCATTTCCAGGGCAATTTTTCCGTTTTCCGCAGTTTCAATCAGGAATCCCGACTGTTCAAGCAGCATCTGCGCAATTTCCATGTTGATCATATTGTCTTCGACCAGCAGCGCACGCTTACCTTCGAACGAGATCTCTTCCCCTTCGTTGAGACAGATTTCATCTTCCGGTTCCACCAGCGGAAAGCTGACGGTAATAACAAACTCCGTACCTTTGCCTTTCTCCGTCTTAACAGTTATATTGCCGCCCATCATGTCAACAATACGTTTTGTGATTGCCAGACCAAGCCCTGTTCCCTGGATCCTGCTGACTGTCGAGGTGCGTTCACGTTCAAACGGATCGAACAGGCGCTGAGCAAATTCCTCGCTCATACCGATCCCCGTATCTTTTATCCGGATTTCATAACTGCCTGTTTTGTCATCAGCATTAAGCTCATTCAGCTGCAGTGACACACTGCCGTTTTCTTCCGTAAACTTCCCGGCATTGCACAGCAGATTCATCAGAGCGCGGTCCAGCATGACCTTATCGCACAGTATCCATTTATGCGAAATATTGATGGATTCGAATAATTCGATTTTTTTTGCTTCCAGCTGTGTCCTGACCAGATCACACGCTTCCAGTACACAGTTTTCCAGATCCACACAGGTCGGTTCGAGACTGAGCTTACCGCTTTCTATGCGGCTCATATCCAGCACATCGTTCACGATTTCCAGAAGCTGGCGGCTTGCCATTTCGATCTTGGTAATATACCCGCCTTTTTCCTCATATGAAACGCCATCCCGGTTTGCCAGAGTGGTATAACCGATGATGGCATTCAATGGTGTACGTATGTCATGTGACATATTGGACAGGAAAAAAGTTTTTGCTTTACTTGCTTCTTCAGCGGCAAACAGCTTTGCCTCAAGCTGCTCATTCTCCTGGATCCGGTCAAATGTACGGCGGATGAGAAGAAGCATAACAAAAACAAAAATGCTTCCGCCAAAAAGGATACCCGCCATAACGAGATCCGGCTTCCCGAAAATACCGACTGTCAGATATCCAACGAAAAACAGGATCAGCAGTATGATAGGAATATTAAACAGCTTTTGCTCCTGATCCCAGTTTCCGTGTTTCCGGACATCTCTGGAGAAGCACACATAACGGTATATG
>CADCRD010000256.1 GCA_902803725.1 uncultured Eubacteriales bacterium | reverse complement strand
GCATTTTCAACAACTTCACTTGGAATGCCTTTTTCTTCAGCGATTTCATCCAATGCATCAAAAAATTCTTTGTTCATTTCTGGCTCCTCCTGTTTATATTTTTACAGTCAATCTGGTCTTGGCGATTTCCTTCCTGGAAAAAATCATATTTTTACCCTCATGCTCTATTTCCACATTGCTGCCATCATACGATATCAGCTTTCCGCTGATCGTCTTATCACCGTTTACTGCTTTGTAGAGTCTGAGATCGACATCTTCACCGATATACCTTTCAAAATGCTCTCTGGTAACAAGTTCCCTGTCAAGACCCGGTGATGAAACTACCAGATAGTAATTCTGCTCTATCGGATCTGATTCATCAAGTTTTTCGGAAAGATATCTGCTGATCATCTCACAGTCCTGTGTGCCCATAGGTCCGTTATCGTTATCAACATAAATACGAAGAAACCATTCTCTTCCTTCCTTCACGAATTCACTGTGGTACAGACTGTATCCGTTGTCAGGCAGATAATCCTTCAGTATTTCAGTCGTTATATCGGTTATTCGTCTTTTGGCCATTATTCCTCCCTGTAAATATATAAGAGTGGGCTTTTTCCGCCCACTCTTAACTGCAACTTATATCTTTGTTACAATACCACAAACGTCGTCCATATTCAAGAGCTTTAACGCACAAATTGTGTAATTTTCCGGCTGTTTTTGCTGTTTTTTCATGTATCAGTATGTTTCCTTGATACTGCCGCTCTTAAATGCCCTGTTGAGCGCTCTTAATACCATGATATCACGCTTGAGTACTTCACCCTCCTCAGTATCTCCGACCAGTATCCTCTTTGGCAGCACACGTACCGTCTTGATCTGAGGCGTATGAAATTCCTGTGTGCCGTCCTCTTTCAGAGGTGAATAAGGCTTGTGCTCTGCAAGAGCCATCAGTCTGGAGTTATAGATGAATGTGTAACCTGCAATGCCTGTTGTCTTCTGATAAGCTTTTGAAATGCCTCCGTCAATTACGAAAAGCTTGCCTTCTCCCTTTATCGGGCTCTCCCCGTCTTTGATCTTTACGGGAACATGGCCATTGAGAATGCGACCCGTATCCGGATCCAGCCCGAATTCAACAAGTATAGTCTCACAGTGTATACGCTCTTTTATCAGCGTATAGTAGGGAACGGTATTCTCTTTATGAGTCTCCTTATCGGCAATAAAGAGCCTTTCAAAAGTGGTCATCTGATCCTTTCCGAAGAGCGGTGATTTGGATCCCAGCCACAGATACCATACAAGATCGCCGGGTTCGCCTGTTTCTTCAAGATCTGCAGTCTTATAGTATGCCGCCCTGATCTGCTGATCGAGATAATCCATATATTCTTTTCCGCTCAGTGTTTTACCGCCCAGATGGATCTCAGTAAAAGAACCATCCTCATTCATGGGAATACACCCGTGATAGAACAGATTACCGTTGGATATTTTGTAAAGAGAACCGTGCGAGAACATGAATTTGATATGACGCTGAAGATCTTTGCTCCTCTTTATCGAAGCTTCCAGAGCTCTCATCAGCTGTTCTTCACCCTCTGTCAGTTTATAAGGATCCTCAGGATCGACAGTTGGAAGATTCGTATCTCTCAGTTTATATGTCTTGCCTTTGATATCGATGGTACCGTTCTCAAAATCGATCTTATCCAGAAGCAGCCTGTTTTCCAGCTCAAACTCTGGATGATTTTTTATGATCTGACCCTCCAGTTTAAACTGGCAGATCGCTATTGCCTTGTGCATGCGGGCGCCCAGCATCTCATCGACAGGATCATATTTGTTTTCGTCCAGCACTTTCAGCCTGAAAAATTCACATGGATCATCTCCGTATACATCCTGTGCGAACGTAGCCAGAACACGCAGATTGATGCCATAACCGATTTCCAGCATATCAAAATTATTGTAACTGATATTCATTCTCAGCAGATTACATATGCTCGCTCTGTGACCGCCGGCAGCCGCCATCCAGACGATATCATGATTTCCCCACTGAAAATCCACATCATGAAAACCCATCAGATAATCCATGAT
>CADCRD010000255.1 GCA_902803725.1 uncultured Eubacteriales bacterium | reverse complement strand
TATGTCCAGTCCTGCCTGTTTGCACGCAATGCCTGCCCATCCGTAGAAGATCCAGATCGAATCGACCTGATCCTTTTTGAATGCGGACACTTCGTCAGTCACATTTGACGGGATCATTTCGACCTTTGAGAAATCGCCGTTGTCATCTGTAACCAGCTGTTTGAGCATTGCCTGTTCAACCGGGTTGTCCCAGGTTGCATATGTGTGGCCTGCCATTTTGCCGGGGGATGTGATTCCTTTTTCTTTCAGTGAAACGATTCCTGATGTATTGTGCTGAAGGATAGCAGCAACAGTCGTGATCGGAAGCTTATCCTTTCCGATGATGGCCGGAGCTGTAGTGTCCTGTGCATCTACGCCGAATTCGGCTTTGCCGCTGGCAACCATACTGGCAGCACCGTTTTCGGGCGGCTGCACAACTTTTACCTTGAGTCCCTCATCCTCGAAGTAACCTTTGCTGAGAGCGGCATAAATACCTGAATGGTTTGTGTTCGGTGTCCAGTCGAGACACATAGTGATGTTTTTCGTTTCTTTTTTTTCTGCTTTTTCATCGTCACCGCAACCTGTCATGACTGCTGCAACAGCAAAGACCAGAGCCAGTGTCAGTGACAATAATATCAATTTCTTTTTCATTCGAGTTATTCTCCTTTTGTGTAATAAAAGTATCATATGATCACCGTATCTTTTCGGCGTTTCGGTACGGCATACATTTTTTTTCGATCAGACTGACGGCAAATATCATGATGAGGGATACAAGGGATATGAGTATGATGACTGCAAACATTTTATCAAAGGCATATGCCTTCTTTACTTTCGTCATATAAACGCCGAGTCCCATGAATCCGCCCAGCCATTCGCTGACTACCGCTGTAACGACAGAGTAAGATGTTGCGATCTTAAGTCCCGAGAAAAAATTCGGAAGAGCCGACGGGAATTTGACATAACGAAACAGCTTCCATCTTCCTGCGCCCATCGATCTTAAAAGATCGATCTGATCTTTATCCACCGAACGAAATCCGTCCAGCAGTCCCACTGAAAGAGGGAAAAATGTGGCCAGCACTATGAGTATGACCTTTGGAGTCATTTCGAATCCGAACCACAATATCAGAAGAGGAGCAATGGCTATAGTAGGTATCGTCTGGGTTATGACGAGTATCGGGTACGAGGCGCGGTACAGAATATCAAACATATCCATCAATGTAGCGGTGAGAATACCCAGCACAACGCCTATAACAAGTCCGTAAATCGCTTCCTGCAGTGTTATGACAGAATGCCTGGCTAACAGATCTGCATCGCCGATCATGGCTCGCACCACATCGGCAGGTGATGGCAAAAGGTAAGTTGGAACTATGCCAAAAGAGCATACGGCCTGCCAGATAATCAGTATCAGCAGTATAGCCACTATGGCCGGCATGTTGTTGATGAGCCCTGAGCTCTTGCCGGAGGTTTGCCTGTTAAGTTTTTCAGCTGTTTTGTTCATCGGTTTTTTCCTGTCTTTGATGCCGGTTCTGTCCGGAGTAAATGATCAGTCTTCGTGATGCTTTGTGACTTTTTTATCGATGCTCAGTATCTCGCCGTCCGGTTCGTATTCAACATTGATATAAGCGGATACTTTCGGAGCACCTGCTCTGATGGCCACATGCTGAGCTTCTTTTACCAGATCCATCAGCTGATCGTAATCATCTCCTTCGACAACTGTTTCATAAGGGCCAACGTAGCATTTGAGACCGCTGCTCTTAAGATAAGCGATCACTTCGTCTACGATCCTTATGAGTTCATCATCATTATCAGCCTTCGGAAGAGTCTGAAGTGCTATACTTGCCTGCATTTTTTACCTCCTTTTGTATTTCTTAAAAATAAAAATGCCTTTGTCCGGTTTCTCCGTTATTTCGGTCTTCCGGCAAGGCAAGCACATTTCGGTTTCAATATGTTCACTACGCCGGTATTATCCGGATCAGCTATTAAGGGTCGCGGCATCCTGCCGCCTCTCAGTCCGCATTGGACTCCCCGTTTGTCTAAAAAGAGTATATCACCGACAGAAGATTTGTCAATTATTATATTTTGCATTCATGCTTTACTTTTTACTCATATGATTTGCAGCGTCATATGTTATAATGATGTGGCTTGTTCAGGGGAAAAAGCATATACTTTATATAATGAAACGGAGCAGGCTGTTGTTTTTGCAGAAGAGAAAGGAAAAAGCTGATATATACAGAAGACTTGCTGCTGTTGCAGTGCCCATAGCTCTTCAGTCACTGATCGCAAGTTCACTTAATCTTGTGGACAATCTTATGGTTGGCTCTCTCGGAGAAGCCCAGCTTGCATCTGTCGGAGCAGGTATTCAGATCTTCTTTATTGCATGGATAGTTACATTCGGGTTTTCAGCAGGGTGTTCCACATTTGCTGCTCAGTTCTGGGGCGCCGGAGACCTGCCAAACATAAGAAAGACATGCGGATTTGCCATGAC
>CADCRD010000254.1 GCA_902803725.1 uncultured Eubacteriales bacterium | reverse complement strand
GCTTCACAGTGCGGGCACATCATGCCTTCGATTTTCATTGTTTTTTCCATTTCCTTTTTCTCCTTTTCATTTTTATGATCATTTAAATCAGGACTTTCTCCCGAGTGAGATCTGAACTTGTCCTTTGATGCGTCATGCATGTCAAAGAAATTAAGCCGCAGAGCATTCGTTACGACGCAAAAGCTGGAAAGACTCATTGCAGCAGCACCAAACATCGGATTGAGCGTCCAGCCGAATATCGGGATCCACACACCCGCGGCCAGCGGTATCCCTATAATATTGTAAAAGAAGGCCCAAAACAGATTCTGATGGATATTCCTCAGCGTCTGTCTGCTGAGTCTCACAGCCGCAGGCACATCGGTGAGACTGCTCTTCATCAGTACAACATCGCCCGCATCTATCGCAACATCCGTTCCTGCTCCGATAGCTATGCCTGTATCCGCGCTGACAAGAGCCGGCGCATCATTGATACCGTCACCGACCATGGCGACCTTGCCTCTTTCTTTCAGCCGCTTTATCGCTCTGGCCTTTCCGTCAGGCAGCACTCCGGATATTACATCAGTTGTGCCCGCCTTTTCGCCTATAGCTTTGGCTGTCCTTTCATTATCTCCGGTCAGCATGACTACATCAATGCCCATATTTTTCAGTTCACTGACTGCCTGCGGGCTCTCTTCCTTGATCACATCCGCCACTGCTATCATGCCCATATAAGAATCGCCTTTTGCGAAAAACAGACATGTTTTGCCCTGCGAGGCCAGTTCTTCCGATTTTTTTATCACATCATCCGGGATCTTTGTCTGCCTGCTGACAAGACCGATATTCCCTCCGCATATCCTTTCTCCTTCAAATTCAGCTTCGAGGCCATTGCCTGCAAGGATGCGGAAATCCGTCAGACTTGAAATTTCCTCAGAAAGATGCCCGTTAATGGTTTTATTTTCTTCATTGTATTTTATTACAGCCTTTGCCAGCGGATGTTCGCTGCGCTGCTCCAGCATCACTGCCAGTTCCAGCAGTTCTTTTTCACCTGTCGCTGCAGCGTCCGCAGGGATGATGTCCGTGACTTCAGGCTCACCTTTGGTTATCGTTCCTGTTTTATCGAGAACTACGGTACTGACCTTGCCCGCTTCTTCCAGCGAGACCGCTGTCTTGAACAATACACCGTTCCTGGCGCCCACACCGCTGCCAACCATAATAGCAACCGGAGTAGCAAGTCCAAGAGCACATGGGCAGCTGATCACCAGAACAGATATTGCTCTTGCCAGAGCAAAGCCGGCTGTCCGGCCCGCCAGCAGCCATACTATCAGCGTGACCGCTGCTACTCCTATTACTGCCGGCACGAATATTCCGGAGACTCTGTCGGCGATCTTTGCGATAGGCGCCTTCGTCGCCGCAGCATCACTTACCATTTTTATGATCTGCGCAAGGCCTGTATCTTCACCTACATGTACAGCGCGGCACTTCATATAACCGGATTGATTGACCGTTCCGGCTGATACACTGTCGCCTTCTGTTTTATCCACAGGGATGCTTTCTCCGGTGAGCGCAGCCTCATCCACAGCGCTGCTGCCATATATCACTATACCGTCGGCCGGTATGTTGCTGCCCGGTTTCACAACAAATATATCACCTTCACGCACCTTAGATATTTCTATTTCTATTTCTTCATCACCCCGCAGTACCGTCGCCGTCTTTGGAGCCAGTTTCATCAGGCTTTTGAGTGCATCTGTGGTTTTCCCCTTTGAACGGGCTTCAAGCATCTTCCCGACTGTTATCAATGTCAGTATCATTGCTGCAGACTCAAAATAGAATTCATGCAGATAATGAGCGGCTGCATCGCTTCCCCCGGTCACTGCTGCCCGGGTCATGGCAAACAGCATTACAACGCTCCATACAAACGAAGCTGCTGAGCCCAGTGCAACCAGGGTATCCATATTGGGCGCCCGGTTCAGCAGTCCGCGAAAACCATTTATAAAGAATCTTTTGTTTATCAGCATGACTATTGCAGCCAGGATCATCTGAACCAGGCCGGCAGCCATAGGGTTTCCTTCAAAAAAACCGGGCAGAGGCCAGCCCCACATCGTGTGCCCCATCGAGAAATACATGAGTACCGCCAGAAACCCCAGCGACCAGCAGAGTCTTCTTTTTAACAGCGGAGTCTCATGATCTTCGAGTGCAGCTGCATCCGCAGAATAATCCATCCCTGCAGACCGGGACGCATTGCCGTTATTCATGGCATCAGAACCGGAGCCCGGCTCATCGCCTGAGCCGCTCTTCAGCGAAGCGCCATAACCGGCCTTTGTTACTGCGTCGATTATATCATTTGGAGAGGCAGTTCCCTCGACTCCCATTGAATTTGTAAGCAGGCTGACCGAACAGCTGTCTACACCGGGCACCTTCGACACAGCCTTTTCCACCCGCGCGCTGCATGCCGCACAGCTCATTCCTGTAACAAGATATTGTTCCATCTTTTCGTCCCTTTTCCCCGTTATTATTGCTAATATTACATATATATGAACAAAACGAAATTATTATATCGGATGCTTTTTACCCGATGCTGCGGATGGCAGTCACTTTGTAGCCGATACTTTCCACAGCGCTGCTGATGATATCATCAGGAACTTCTCTGTCCATCTCGACTCTTGCTTTGTTCTTTTTAAAATCGACATGAGCGCGGACACCCTTGATATCGTTGATTTTCCTTTCAACTTTGTACTGGCAGTTGATGCAGGACATACCTTCTATGTCAAGTTCCCTTTTTGCTATTACTTCTCCTTCCAGTTTTTTCTTCCTGGGTTTGAATTCTCCGCCATCGCTGCTGCTGCAGCAGCTGTTTCCCTTTGCCATACCAATCATCCTCTTTACTCCTATTGCAGCCAGAACAGCCACAATTACAACTATTATTATTGTTGCTATCATTTCCTCATTTCCTTTCTTTGCATAAACTTAAATGAATTATTTTCAAAACCCTTCACCGACTGATCACTTCATCAGCTTTTGCAGTGTGCAGACCAGTTCATCCACCGTTTCGTCCTTTCCTTCACGAATATCATTTATTACGCAGGATCTGATATGACTGGCAAGCAGTTCTTTGTTGAAACTGTTAACAGCCGCGTTGACTGCCGCTGCCTGTGTCAGAATATCCGGACAATAAGCATCCTCCTCCAGCATTCTTTTGATGCCGCGGATCTGACCCTCGATACGATTCAGCCTGTTCATCAGCTTTTTTAACTCTTCCTCGCTGCGTTTTTTCTTTCTGTGGGTGCAGCATGTGTCTTTTTCCATAACGATACATTCCCTTCAAATGAGTTTAGTTAAATGCTTCATTGTACTATTTGGTTAGTTGTAACTGACTTCTTGTCGACATTATACCCCTATGGGGTATTTTGCG
>CADCRD010000253.1 GCA_902803725.1 uncultured Eubacteriales bacterium | reverse complement strand
CCCGTATAGTTTTTTATATTTTTTAACCGGTATTCCGATCAGTCCACGATGCCAGGCTACTCTGTAAAGTGCTTCATACAATTCTGCCCATGCTGCATTTGATTCTATCCCAAGATGCTCACAGGCGCCTTGAAACTGTATCCTGAATAATTCGATTCTGGTAACAGGAGAATAACACTCATTGATAATGTGCTTCTGATTGTAATTCATTTCCGAAATTGCTTTGCCGGCGGCTATCAGGTCCAGTTTGCTGCACTCAGACAGTTTTTCAAACGGCTCCGGTTCTGGGTCCTGTTCCCGGGCCAGATAATGACGAAGGCAGTGAACGGAATAATCACTGTAATATGGCCTCGACATTATTCCGTCACCTCTGGCTGTGTGGTTGTGAATGACCACCTTCGACCGAGTTTGTCTTTGATCTCATCGGTAATAAACCCGGCGTCACACTCAGCAAGGTTTTTCAATGCTGCTTTTGACGTTTTAGGCGAGAGCCATTCGATGCAGACAACATCAGAACAGCCTTTTTTCAAGTAAATTTCCGCAACCCATGAGGCAAAGTCTTCAGGCGTAATGAAATAATTTTTTTCCGTCTGCATCATCTGCTCAACGGCAATGTGCCACAGGCCCAAACTGTTTTTGTAATTCACAATCAGAGAGATCCGTCTTTCCATTGTTTCACCCCCAATAAAAAAACTTCAGATAAGTGTCAGTTGCTGCTTTCAGCAGTTTCTGTCGCCTCATCTGAAGCCTTCGTATTGGTTGCGTTTTGTGCCTTTCGCTCCCAATATCGTACCTGGTATTCGGTCGCTTTGCCGGGGTTCCGTTTTCGCCATGCTCGGTAGTACTGAGCTCGCTGTCGTTTTGCAGCGTCCGACGGTTGCTTGCGTGGTTCACTCAAACTGGTCACCTCCTTTCCGGATGCTTCATTATAGCACAATCATATATATATATCAATAAGAAATGAGTGAAATGATTTGAAAACTAATGATTTTAAAGCACTGTATAAAACACTTAAAAGGAAGACGTACAAATATATAGCAGCGTCAATTTGTAACATTTTTGTAATTGCCAAAGCGATGTTAACATGATATCATCAAATTGTCCCCGAACAAAATCCCAGGGGGAATTGATGAGCTGGGTGGAGACGAAGTCTCTTTTACACCGGATGGTGTGTAATTCTGCGATGTCGCAGATCTAACACATTGTCCGGCTTTTTTGTTTTCCGGGCGGAAAGGAGAATTATGGCTAACATTGATGTGCGGTTCGCTGCGAAGGCTGCCGGGGTTCCCTTTTGGAAACTCGGTGAGAAAATGGGTGTTTCCGAAGTCACTATCGTCAGGCGGTTACGAAAGGAACTGCCGCCGGAGAAGAAACAAATTTATTTTCAGGCAATCAAAGATATCGTAGCAGATCGAGCAAAAGCTGATCTGGAATCAATGAAGGGAGAGTGATAAGTGAGGAAAGGAGAGAGTAAGTTGTTATGGACTGGAAGGACGAGAATCAATTAGATCCAGAGCAAGTAGATAAACTGCTTGACAAAACGAAGCATACATCAAAAGATGGATCAGAATACAAGACAGTCAACTGTACCATATCAAATTTTCTTAAAATATTAAAGAATGATCGATACTTTAAGAATCTCTGCTTCAACACGATGAGAGAAGCACCGATTCTTATCAAAAATTTGCACGAGTTCAGATTGTGGGATGATCAAGATTTTTCCAGAACCAGGCTACATATTGAACAGGCGTATAAACTTACTGGAAGAGAAAAACTTCAGGATGCCTTTAATATAATCTGCGCAGATAGGCCGTATAGTCCAGTACAGGAAATAATCAAGTCATTAAAATGGGATGGGACAAAACGTTGTGAAGACTTTTTTGTTAAGTGGGCGAAAGCCACGGATGATGAATACTCAAAAGAGTGTGCAAGGTTAGTATTTGCACAAGGGATAAGACGTGCATTTGAACCAGGCTCAAAATGTGATTATGTGGTTGTTCTGTTCGGCAAGCAGGGGAAAGCGAAATCAACGCTCGTTGAGTGGCTTGCGATTGACCTTCCGTTTTATTTATCTTTGAAGTCGATCAAGACAAAAGATGATCTGCAGTTGCTGCGTGGTAAATGGATTTGTGAGCTTGAGGAGCTTCTTGCTACAGTAGATGGCAACTCATCTGCAGAACAGGCAAAGCAATTTATTTCAAGTAAAATTGACGAGTTCCGTAATCCATATGCACGTTATCCAATTGATCACAAGAGAAGCTGCATCTTCATAGGAACAACCAACAAGCAGAAATTCTTGTCAGATCCTACCGGAAACCGGCGTTGGTTCCCTCTGCTTTTTGAACAAGAAGGGGAATATCTCTATGAAAAAGAGCAGGAGTGCAGGGAATATATTCTTCAGTGTTGGGCAGAAATGTATTCATATTGGCAATCTGGCAGCAAACTGGCAAATACATATCCGAATAGTAAACTAATGGAAACGATTGAAGAACACCAGAGGGCTGCGGAAGAGGATGATCCGGACTATGGCGTGATAGAAGAGTTTTTGAGGGATAAGGAAAAAGTCTGTCTTGCCCAAGTCATCGAAAAGGCTTTACACCTTGAGTATTCAAAAATGAAAAAGACGGAGCGAAATGCTATTTCAGCAAAACTGACAGGAAGCAAAATCGGTTGCACATTAAAACTGAATAAGGCTGGAACAAATCCAAGTCCGGAAAAATTTGATGGGTATGGAAGTCAGCAAGTATATCTTGTTCCGAAACGTCTGCGGGGGGAGCAAAAAAATAAAGAAGCAACTCAGGAACAAGCTCATGCAGAACCAATACAAGTAGACATAGACAAAGCTGATTTACCATT
>CADCRD010000252.1 GCA_902803725.1 uncultured Eubacteriales bacterium | reverse complement strand
CGGGTCAAGCCGCCTGAGGGAGGCGGCGCAGACCGGCAGACTTGCCAAAGGCAAGGATGCAAAGCCCCGTTACAGACCTAGCCTCACGACTGGCGAGCGACATCGAAGGCAGAGTGATGGCAGGTCCTATGCAAAGGCTGCCCGCGAGGAACGAGCGGTAAGTAGCCGACTGCTATGCTCCACAAAGAACAATCATCAAAAATCACTTATTTACAGAAAAACAAGGGATTCCTTAATCCTCAAAAATAGAACTTAACATACATTATGTTCTATTATTTAACTCGTTTGTTGGGTTGTATTAATATTACGACTAATTTGATATAATATAATATAACCAAACATGGATGGAGATAAAGAAAAATAATCGCCGATGAAAATCAGTCAAATGCTAACTATCAATAACGAGTACCCGGACAATCTTGTTCTATTTCAGGGCAAGGATTCTTTTGGGTCAGTTGGTGAAGATGCCGCTGCACTGCGGCATGTTTTATATTGCAAGTTGTCTGAAGCACAGGGAGTGTTTGTTGCATCACACGAAAACTATGAAGAGATAGTAAGGAAGCTGGAAAAGAAGAAAGTTTCTTATGTTGTCGTGAATAAAAAAGGTCATTTGTTTAAAACAGTGGATTTTTCAGATAACCACTACTATGAACTTACGGCTAATAAGATAAAGAATCTTCCGGATGATTATAGAATGAATGAACTATTCAGCAAAGAACGATGCAAAGATCATCTGGGATTAATCAAGGGCAAAGAATATTATGGGGCGGTCAATGATGACAGTGATATTCTCAAAATGATTGTAACGTGTCATCATATTGATACGGACTCAAATACAGGGAAAAGATATTCTTTCGGACCTCTTGATGATCTTGAATATGCACTGATGCGTGCGCATGTTTCATACTATATCAGTGAGAACAACAAGATTGATAAGATTGTATCTTATGAAAACAATCAGTATGAAAAACACTTTTCAGAGATGATAAAAGCTCAATATGAGAGCGAAGAAGCATATGAGCATATTGATTATCCGGAGATTGAAGATTTAACGGATGACGAGGAAATTAAACAAGAACAACTGTCAGATGAAGATCTTTCAGAAATCACGTCCGTCAGGAATATTTATTTCGATCCTACATTCCAGCGATATTACGATAAGGCTAGAGTTGATATTCGTGAGAAAATCAACGAGATTCTGGATAATTTCAGAACGTTGGAAGGCAATCAGATGCGTGAGTATCTACAGAAAAAAACCAATAAGTCATTAAAAGGAACAGGAAGGAATTTCGATAAGCTTTATGTTGACAACTCTAGCGGTCATCGACTCCTATGGACTTGGGGCAGCGACATTTTTCTAGAACAAGATTCAATTGTAGTGATAGCTTATGCGGAAGATCATGATAAAGGACAGAGCAGGGAAGGTGCGAATTTTGATCCGAATGCGGAAATGCGTCTTGCTTTCAAAAGGAGTGAGAAACTGCAAAGTGAAGCCGCAAATGATTTTGAGGAAAAAATCCCGCCGTATCTTTTCTATAAAAGCAGATGTATTCCTCAGCTTAATAAAGAGCAGAGAGAACTGCTAGATTTAGAGCCGCCTGTAATGTTTCAGGGGTGCGCAGGCAGCGGTAAAACTCAGGTGAGTATAGAGTTGTTTGCAGATCTGATTGATAAGCAGCAGGAACCTAAATATGTAACGTTCACAAGAGAGCTTGTCGATGAAGTAAGAGAAAAAACAAAAGAACTGCCCTCATTAGAAAATGAAGTGATAACGGACAGAATAATGACAATAAATAATTTTATGCTGGATATATTAGGTGAAAAATCAGGTGATATTACTGTCATAGGAGGAAAAGAATAAAGAAAAAAAAAAAAGACCAGATATATTTCGAGGAAAGATAAGAAATATAAGGATGTTGATCCAGAGTTTGCCTGGACATATATCAGAGGCGTGATCAAAGGAGGCGCTGCTGACTTTGCTGTTGCCGACCGACAGACATTCAAAAAATATATGAAGAAAGAGAATGTTGACGAATCAGAATGTGATCTCATATATGATATTTTTGAGGACTATGAAAAATACAGGAAGGAAAAAGGCGCTGTTGATGATAATGATCTTGCGAGGCTGGTTTGCGAGGACGAAACATCTGCAGCGACTGTAAGCACGATTATTGCCGATGAAGTTCAGGATCTTACATATAGCCAAATAGCAGCACTGAATCACTGTGTGAAAGATTACAGGATATATCTTTGCGGAGATATCAATCAGCGAATCAACCCAACAATAATAGACCTGGATACTATAAGAAAACTGTATTATCAGGATGGTAGATCAGCACTTCAAAGCAGGCATCTTGGCAGTTCGTTTAGGAGCGGCAGGGGGCTTATCTCTATGCTTAATCATTTGTCTGATTTAAGAAGAAAATATATTGGAAGACAGGATAGGAATACGGAGATTCCGGAGACATCACTTCGTGAAAGCGGTGAAGGCTTATGGGCAACAATATGTGATGAAAATGCTATGGATTTGCAGGATGTCTGCCTGATAGCAAATGAAGCAGCGAATTGCATTGTCATAGTACCTGATGAGAATGTTAGGGGAAAACTGACTAATGAAAATGATCAGCTTAATGAGCGAATAAAAACTGTGCAGGAAATGAAAGGGCTGGAATATGACAATGTTATAATCTATGATTTTTTGTCACATAACTCAGAAAAGTTTTCTGAAATATTTAAAGGTGAAGG
>CADCRD010000251.1 GCA_902803725.1 uncultured Eubacteriales bacterium | reverse complement strand
ATCGAGGCATTAAGATATTCGGGCAATCGTCCTGAATGGATGATCCTGGAAGTCATCCCGGTAATACCGCCGGATCTCAGACCGATGGTACAGCTGGATGGCGGCAGATTTGCGACATCCGACCTTAATGACCTTTACAGAAGAGTAATAAACAGAAACAAGCGACTGAAGAGACTGCTGGATCTGGGAGCTCCGGATATCATCATCCGTAACGAAAAGAGAATGCTCCAGGAATCAGTTGATGCTCTTATAGACAATGGCAGACGCGGCAAGGCCGTAACAGGCCCGGGATCCCGTCCTCTGAAATCACTTTCAGATATGCTGAAGGGTAAGCAGGGACGTTTCCGTCAGAATCTGCTGGGAAAACGTGTCGACTATTCAGGCCGTTCCGTAATCGTAGTAGGACCGAATCTGCGTTTCTGGCAGTGCGGTTTGCCGAAGAACATGGCACTGGAACTGTTCAAGCCATTCATTATGAAAAAGCTGGTTGAGCAGGAAAATGCTTATAACATCAAGAGTGCCAAGAGAATGGTGGATAAAGTCGAGCCTCAGGTCTGGGACGTTCTTGAAGAGGTAATTCAGGAGCATCCTGTAATGCTGAACCGTGCTCCGACACTTCACAGACTGGGTATCCAGGCTTTCGAGCCGGTGCTGGTCGAAGGCAAGGCCATAAAGCTTCATCCTCTGGTATGTACGGCATTCAACGCTGACTTTGACGGTGACCAGATGGCTGTCCATGTCCCGCTGACGATGGAAGCACAGGCAGAAGCGAGATATCTCATGCTGTCTGTAAACAACATCCTGGCACCAAAGGACGGATCTCCGATCACAGTTCCGACTCAGGACATGATACTGGGCAGTTATTATCTGACTCATCCGGGAATGAGCAGGAGGATCGAAACTATAGACGGCGTGACCAAAGAATCATCCTGCACTGATCCGTTCAAAAAAGAGAGCAAGATGTTCAGGCGCACAGTCAGAGGCGAAGAAGGCGAAGAGAAAGTCGAATATTACGAAGCAGACAAGAAAAAGCGCGCCGATGACGAGCTGGCCGGTGATGTAAAATACGAGCGTATCCCTGAAAAGGGCGATGGGAAATGCTTTACCGATATAGATGAAATGCTGATGGCTTACCAGAACCACGAAGTAAATCTTCACAGCAAGATCAAGGTAAGAATGTTCTGCGGAGATGATGACAAACGTGGCAAACTGGTTGAATCAACAGTCGGCAGATTCATATTCAACGAGGACATTCCGCAGGATATCGGCTTTGTTGAAGACAGACAGGCAGATCCGTATTCGCTGGAGATCGACTTCCTCGTCGGAAAGAAGGAACTGGGCAAGATCATTGACAAGTGCTATCGTAAACACGGCAACACAAAGACAGCTCTGATGCTGGACTACATAAAGGATATGGGATATCACTACTCCACAAAGGCTGCCGTAAGTATCGGTGTCAGTGACATGGAGATCCCGAAAGAAAAGGATGCGATCATTAAGGATGCAGACAAACTGGTAGACAGACTGGATCAGGCTTATGCCAGCGGTCTCGTATCCGATGAAGAAAGATATAAAGGTGTTATCGACATCTGGAAGGAAACAACGAACAAAGTCGCAGATGCTTTGATGGATTCTCTGGATCCGATGAACAATCTGAACATCATGGCTCAGTCGGGTGCCAGAGGAAGCAAGACGCAGATCCAGCAGATCGGCGGCATGCGCGGACTCATGGCCAACGCAACAGGTAAAACAGTTGAGATCCCGATCAAGAGTAACTTCAGAGAAGGTCTCTCCGTACTGGACTACTTTGTATCTACGAACGGTGCCAGAAAGGGTCTTGCTGATACGGCTCTTCGTACGGCTGACTCGGGTTACCTTACAAGAAGACTTGTTGACGTTTCGCACAATATCATCGTACACGAAGCTGACTGCGGAACAGAAGAAGGTATCGAAGTCAAAGCGTTTACAGATGAAGGCAAGGATGGACAGGGCCGCGTGATCGAAGCTCTCAAGGAGAGGATCATAGGCAGAACAGCTCTCAGCGATATCGAGCATCCTGAAACAGGCGAGATCCTTTGCTACGGAGACAGCGAGATCACCGAAGACATAGCTGATGAAATTGAGGCGGCGGGCATTAAATCCGTTGCGATAAGATCAGTCATGACATGCAAAAGCAAGACAGGTGTCTGCGCTAAATGTTACGGACGCAGTCTTGCAACGAGAGAGCCTGTAAACATCGGTGATGCAGTCGGGATCATGGCTGCACAGTCCATCGGTGAACCGGGCACACAGCTGACGATGAGAACGTTCCACACGGGCGGCGTAGCCGGCGGCGACATCACTCAGGGTCTTCCGAGAGTAGAGGAACTGTTCGAAGCAAGAATGCCGAAGGGCGTTGCTGTCATTTGTGAAGGAGACGGTACAGTTACTTCAATTGAGCCTACTCCGGACAACAGAAAGAAAGTTGTTATAAAGGGTGACGAAGAAAAAGAGTATCTCATTCCGTACAATGCTGAACTGGTGGTTGAAGAGAAGGATTATGTTGAGGCCGGTGACAATATCACAAGAGGTCCGCTGGCTCCGGCAGATATATTCAAATACAAAGGTGTATCAGGAGTATATCAGTATCTGATCAAGGAAGTGCAGCGTGTATACAAACTTCAGGGTGTAGACATCAATGATAAACACATCGAGGTCATTGTCAGCCGTATGCTCTCCAAACTGAAAATCACAGATACCGGTGACACGAGACTGCTTCCGGGAGAACTGTACAGTAAGGTCGAGATCGATGAGGCGAACGAAAAGGTTATCGCTGAAGGAGGAGAACCTGCAAAGGCAGAGAGAGTGCTTCTGGGAATCACGAAAGCTTCACTTGCAACGAACTCATTCCTGTCAGCAGCGTCATTCCAGGAGACTACAAGAGTTCTTACAGATGCAGCCATCAAGGGCAAGGTCGACAAGCTGCAGGGCCTCAAGGAGAATGTAATCATCGGTAAGCTCATCCCGGCCGGAACAGGTATGAAGAGGTACAAATCAGTGGACATCGATTACGGTGTGAATGCTGAATACATTGAAAAATATATGGCCGGCGAAGATGATGAAGAAGGTGAAGAAGAACACACCAATATAGTTCACGAACTGGCTGAATCAAATGCCAGCGTGATGGTCGATGACAGCGGCATCAAGGTCAAAGATGACAGCGGCGAAGTTATAGGTGAGTTTGATGATCTGCCGATCATAAAAGAAGAAATCGGAACAGGCAAATTCGATGACAATGGTGAAGTGACCATGACAGCCGAAGAAGCGATCATCAAAGAAGATGAATAGCATCGAAACATTATCGGAGTAATCAAATATAAAATATTACAGAGGTGACAGAGGAACTAAACGTTCTTCTGTCATCTTTTAAATGCAGCACGCAAAAGATACACGCGGTAAGCAGTGTGAATACAAAAAGGTTGCAGGTTTGTTGAAATAATGATTGACAGAAATTTGATTTTTGTATTATACTATTTGCTGGTTTCGGTCGCATAAGTGACTGAAGATGCAGTTGCCGGCAAGTTTCCGGCAAAAGAAAAAAACTCGTATATCGGGGAAACCGAATGGCGGGAGAAAGGAGAAAACATGCCAACAATCAATCAATTAGTACGTCAGGGCAGACAGAGCTCAGTAAAAAAATCGACAGCTCCGGCACTGGGAAAAGGAATGAATTCCATTCGCAGAGTTGCTACAGATGTAAACTCACCGCAGAAGCGTGGTGTATGCACATCCGTTAAGACAGTAACGCCGAAGAAGCCGAATTCAGCACTGAGAAAGGTTGCCAGAGTTCGTCTTACGAACGGTATCGAAGTAACAGCTTATATACCGGGTATCGGACACAATCTGCAGGAACACAGTGTTGTTCTTATCAGAGGCGGAAGAGTTAAAGACCTTCCTGGTGTAAGATATCACATCGTACGTGGAACACTGGATACAGCCGGCGTGGCAAACAGAGGTCAGGCTCGTTCAAAGTACGGTGCAAAGAGACCTAAGAAATAAGCCGGTTCAAAAGGATTTTCGCTTGTACGATCAGGCGAATGCGAACTGAAAAGTTCGGTCAAACAAGTTAGAACAAGATCGGGAAATACAAGTGCCCTTTAATATAGATATATTTGCGGGCACCGCGGGCCTGGAAGAAAAATCTTACGGTCCGGGTCCGAGTACCGAAAGCATTTAAGGCAAGGAGGGAAGAGACGTGCCAAGAAAAGGTAATGTTCCTAAGCGTGAAGT
>CADCRD010000250.1 GCA_902803725.1 uncultured Eubacteriales bacterium | reverse complement strand
GGTTTACTCGTTTGACGATATGGATTCCATGAAGGATGATATAGATGTAATGATCATCTGCGGCGGCAGCGCGACTGATCTGCCTGTAATGACGCCTGAACTGGTTTCAAAATTCAATGTCGTGGACAGTTTTGACACACATGCTAATATACCTCAGCATTATGCCAACGTGGATGCTGCGGCAAAAGCATCCGGACATATCGGCGTGATAAGTGCCGGATGGGATCCGGGCCTGTTTTCTCTGGCGAGAGTATTTGCGAACGCGGCGCTTCCATGCGGGAATGATTATACATTCTGGGGAAGAGGCGTCAGCCAGGGACATTCGGATGCCATCAGACGTATCGAAGGCGTAAAAGATGCACGTCAGTACACTGTTCCGGTCGAGGATGCAGTTTCAAAGGTGTTGTCAGGCGAACAGCCTGAGCTTACGACCAGAGAGAAGCACACGAGAGAATGCTATGTTGTGGCAGAAGATGGTGCTGATCTAGCTGCTATTGAAAACGCTATCAAAACAATGCCGAATTACTTTGATGAATATGATACGACTGTGACATTCATTTCCGAAGACGAACTGAAAGAGCATCATAGTGGTCTGCCGCATGGAGGACAGGTGATCCGCAGCGGCCGTACAGGCTGGGAAAGAGAGTATCATAACTCAGTGAGATTTATGCTGGATCTGGATTCAAACCCGTTTTTTACCAGCAGCATACTGACAGCGTGCGCAAGAGCTGCATATCGCATGAGTCAGAACGGAGAAACCGGAGCAAGAACCATGCTGGAGATACCGCCGATACTCCTGCTGCCACAGTCAGCCGATGAAGTAAGAGCACATCTTCTTTAAGCAAGGAAGCCCGGAGACAGAGCAGCGACTCGTTCCCGGGCTTAATTATCATTGCCTGACTTATAAAAAAGAATACAAGAATATGGAAAGGGACGAAGAATGCTGTACGAATATCTTGATATAAATGAAAAGGGTCATATGAGTATAGAAGGCCAGGACGCCGTATCTCTTGCCGAAAAATACGGTACGCCACTGTATGTGATGAGTGAAGACCGTATCAGGCAAAACTGCCGCAAATATACAAGGACAATGGCCAGAGTTTTCAAAGATGGCTCTATGCCGCTGTTTGCCGGTAAATCACTCTGCGTGAAGGCTATATATCCTGTCATAGACAGTGAAGGTCTTGGTGCAGATGTCGTATCATGCGGAGAGATATTCACTTGTCTTGCAGCAGGCTTCCCGAAAGAAAAAATGTTCTTTCACGGTACCAACAAGACGGATGAGGACATAGAATACGGTCTTGACAGCGGAGTAGGGTACTTCGTTGTTGACAATATGAATGAACTGAATGCTCTTAATGCAGCGGCGGGCAGGCGCGGGGTCAGACAAAAGATCCTTCTCAGAGTCACCGTCGGTCTGGATCCTCACACGCTGGAAGCTATAAACACAGGTAGGATCGATTCGCAGTTCGGGGTTCCTATCGAGACAGGGCAGGCAGAAGGTTTTGTCCTTTCAGCTCTCGCCGCTGAGAACGTAGAGGTAAAAGGTTTTCACAGTCATATAGGGTCTCAGATCTTTGAGTCAGATTCATTCTGTGATCAGGCAGATATACTTTTGAATTTTGCGGCTAAGATGATGAATGAACATGGCTATACTGCTCAGATATTCAACATAGGAGGCGGTTTTGGCGTGCGGTATACGGAAGATGATCCTGTCGTAGATATAGAAAAGAATATTGAGGAGATCGCGGATCACATAAAAAAGGGATGTGAAAAAACGGGATTTCCGGAGCCGGTCATTTTCATGGAACCGGGAAGAAGCATCGTTGCAGATGCAGGAGTCACTCTTTATGAGGCCGGAGGTATCAAAACAGTTGAAGGGTATCGTGAATATGTGACTATTGACGGCGGGATGACAGACAATCCGAGATATGCGTTGTATCAGTCTGATTATACCGTTGTCAATGCATCCTGTGCGGATCAGCCCGCTGACTTTGAGTGCACTGTTGCAGGACGTTGCTGTGAAAGCGGCGACCGTATTGCTGAAGATATCAAAATGGCTCGTCCGAAGAGAGGGGATATCATAGCTGTTTTGGGAACAGGTGCATATAACTATGCCATGGCAATGAACTATAACAGAGT
>CADCRD010000249.1 GCA_902803725.1 uncultured Eubacteriales bacterium | reverse complement strand
CTCTTAAGATCGCCGCTATCGATCTCTTCCTCAAGCAATGCTTTCAACTTACGGATTTCCTCGCTGAAGTATTCGTAGTAGCATAGCTTCCTTAATCTCTTTGTTGTTGGCGGTAGCAGTTATTTTATTACCCCATTTCTTCAGGTTGAAATACTTACGTGCTTTTTCCTGTGCAGCAGGAGCCAGATCTTCAATGGGTGTTCCCCTTTCCAGCAACGTCTTCAGTTCGATTTTGAGTAACAAACTTTATTGTTATTAACCGTTTTCTATGATATAATTATAAAATCTCTTATTAATCATGCAGAAGAGGAGAATAAAATGGAATTGGATATTAATCTTTCATTTGGAACACTTGATAAGTCAGATTATGATAGTTACAGTCAATATCTTTCTTTAGTTACAGAAGAACAGTTGAAGGAAAAGGACATATATATTTTCGGTGCGTTCAATGATGATGATGATGAGCTTATAGGAGTTGCGGTTTTCCGTTCTGCGAATCCGGCGGATCTTTTAAGCATCACCGTGGCTGAGCGTTACAGAAACAGGGGTGTCGGGAGCGCTATGATCATTCATATGATAGAAGCACTTTCCGGTGCCGGCATAGAAGGAATTAACTGCATCATCCCGGAGGATAAAGGGGGTACTGTTACCGGACCGGGTCTGTTCTTCTGGCGCTGCGGATTTTCACCTGTGGAGAAATTCTCTGACTTTTCTTTTTCACTTAGCAGTGCAAAGAAAAATGAAAAGCTTGCCCCGATCATTGAAAAATGGACAGGAAATGACTATGAAGCTGCTCCTAAGCCGCACTGTAGCGAAGGAAAATCCTTATTGAAGCTGCTCCCTTCAAGTCTAAATGGGGATGATGTGGATTACTCTCCCTCAGTCAGTACTGTTTATAAGAAAAGCGGAAGCCCGGCAGGATGTCTTCTGGTCTCTAAGGAAGACGGATTCTTCCTGGTGAACGCTCTGTATGCGACAGTAGGGCAGCCAAAAGTGCTGTATTCCATGATAGTACGTACCCTTATGGCTATTGCAGAGATCTATGATGATGAAACCGAGCTTCGTTTTGTCGCGGCATTTGATCAGCTGGAGGATCTCTATTCATTTATGTTTCCGGAAGAATCTGGCAGCGGTTTTCAGACAATATATGCCCTTCCATTCAGAAGATCCAGTTCAAATAAGGCAGTCAATAATGGTGATGCAGATACCTCACGGGAATCCTTATCTTCTGAAGATGATAAAGAGAGGCAGGAAACTGACGCAGATACGATTGTGCTGCCTGAGGATGATTATGATGATGACCCGAAACCGGAGGATAACGAAGAAGACGGTGATGACGGAGATTACGTCAGCCATTTTGCCGATGATCCTGTGTTCAGACCTGTCACAGATGATCAGTTATATTGCAAATACTGCCTCTACAGGCTGGGGGGCATGGAATCAGGTGCCTGCCATAAGTATGACATAAAGCCTGACAATATATTGAACGGCGGAATCTGTGACAAATTTTACGCAGAAAGAAGGAAATGATCATGTGTAAGGAATTTGAACATAATTTAAATCATAAGGATCAAAACAAATATCAGCTTTTTGACACGGAAAAGAAGGCGGATCAGCAACAGGGCTTCTTTGATTTTACGGTAGTCGATCAGGTAAAAAACAAAGATGGCAGCAGGAATTTCATTATGAGACATCATAATGAGATGACAGCGCCGATGAATCTCGGAGAGCTCAGATCCAAATACAAGGTTGCCCCGATTGAGTTTGAGGATCTGACCGAAGAAAATGAAGTTATAAAGGAAGCGAATAAGCATCAACAAAACAAAAAACCGGTTTCCAATGAACTGTTACAAAAAGTTCAGAGGTTTTTTCAGATCGATCAACACCGTGGTATGCTTTATAAAAAAAGCATTGCAGAGCCCGGTTCCCTTAGCGAGAATGAACAGGTATCGGCAGATATTTTCCATATTAATGACCTGCGGAATCAGTATCTGATTCATTATTCTGGAAAAAAAGATCCCGCTGGATCTGGCGATTCGATTAAAAGACTGATTGATTCCCATACAAAGCAGTTGAAGAGATTAAAAGAGAAAAACAAGGAATCTTTTGAAAACATCGTGCATTATACCGAAAACAAATATTACGATCAAATGAACACATACCTTAGAAAAGGGGATCCCAATGTTTCTCAGGAAATAAAAGATATGTGCGATGATGTCACTGATTCCCTGGAAGGATTCAGGCTCGAAGAGGATATGACATTAACCAGACACATGG
>CADCRD010000248.1 GCA_902803725.1 uncultured Eubacteriales bacterium | reverse complement strand
TGTTTCGCGAAGTCCCAGACCCAGCTCAGCAAGCTTGAGTTTGACTTCATCAAGACTCTTCTTTCCGAGATTTCTGACTTTCATCATATCATCTTCGGATTTATGTGTAAGTTCTTCTACAGTGTTGATTGCTGCTCTCTTGAGGCAGTTGAACGAACGAACTGAAAGTTCAAGTTCCTCTATCGTCATCTCCAGAGCCTTTTCCTTCTGGTCTTCTTCTTTTTCAACCATGATTTCCATAGTCTCTGTACTGTCAGTAAGCTCAATGAAGAGATTGAGATGTTCCTGCATTATCTTGGCTCCGATGGATACACCTTCAAGAGGTGTTATTGAACCATCTGTCCAGATCTCAAGGATCAGTTTGTCAAAGTCGGTCACCTGTCCTACACGTGTATTCTCAACAGTGTAGTTGACTTTTCTGACCGGCGTATAGATCGAATCAACCGGGATGACTGCGATAGGTGTGGATTCATCCTTGTTCTGTTCAGCCGGCACATAGCCTCTGCCCTTTGCAAGAGTGATCTCCATTACCAAAGTCGCATTCTCTTCCAGTGTGGCAATGTGAAGATCCGGATTGAAGATCTCCATATCAGCATCGCCCATGATATCAGCTGCCGTTACTTCCTTAGGACCTACTGCATTGATGATGACTCTTTTTGTGTCATCCAGTCCATCCAGCTTAACAGCAAGTTTTTTGAGGTTAAGAATGATCTCTGTGACATCTTCCTTAACACCCGGGATCGTTGATATTTCGTGCAGGACTCCATCGATCTTAACCGATGTTACGGCTGCACCGGGAAGCGAACTGAGAAGAATTCTTCTCAGGCTGTTTCCGAGAGTCGTTCCATAACCTCTTTCCAGAGGCTCAACGATGAACTTTCCGTAGTTGATATCATTTTCGGATGAAATACATTCGATTGTAGGTTTTTCAATTTCGATCATTAAAAATCCTTCCTTTCTTCCAAATATAGCATTGTATTTACAATATGCTTCGCTGTACGCTTTGCAGATCGCAATAACAAATGCAGCTTATTTGGAGTACAATTCTACGATCAGGTGTTCAGCGATCGGTGTGTCGATTTCTTCTCTTGTCGGAATGCTTACGACCTTTCCTTCGAGCTTCTGAACATCTACAGTCATCCATGAAGGAACTGTGATAGTCATGTCCTTGACTTCCTTGAACTTCGGTGAGCTCTGGCTCTTTTCCTTAACAGTGATCACGTCGCCTGCTTTTACTTCGTATGAAGGAATATTCACTTTCTTGCCATTTACCTGGAAGTGACCATGTGTTACCAGCTGACGAGCTTCTTTTCTGGAGCTGGCAAATCCCAGTCTGAATACTACGTTGTCCAGTCTTGTTTCCAGCAGAATCAGCAGATTTTCACCTGTGATACCCTGTTTTCTTGCGGCTTTATCGAAAAGATTTCTGAACTGAGTTTCCTGCAGTCCGTAGAATCTCTTTGTCTTCTGTTTTTCTCTGAGCTGCAGACCGTATTCAGAAGTCTTTGATCTTCTTCCCTGACCATTCTGCCCCGGAGGAAATGCTCTTCTTTCAAGCGCGCACTTTGGGCTGTAGCATCTTTCACCTTTCAAGAAAAGTTTCTGGCCTTCTCTTCTGCAAAGTCTGCAATTAGCATCTGTATATCTTGCCATGTCTTCTCCTCCTTTCCTCAGACTCTTCTACGTTTCGGCGGTCTGCAGCCATTATGCGGTATCGGTGTGATGTCTTTGATCATCGTGACCTGAAGACCTGCGCTCTGCAGTGCTCTGATCGCTGCTTCACGACCGGAGCCCGGGCCTTTAACGTATACTTCAACGGTTTTCAGTCCATGTTCCATAGCACCTTTAGCTGCTGCTTCTGCTGCTGACTGTGCTGCGAACGGTGTGGACTTTCTGGATCCTCTGAATCCGAGAGATCCTGCACTTGACCATGACAGAGCGTTGCCCTGCATATCTGTCAGTGTTACAAGAGTATTATTGAAGGTAGACTGGATATGTGCCTGGCCTTTTTCTATATTCTTGCGTTCTTTCTTCTTTCTTCTAACTGCCTTTTTCTGTGCTTTTGCCATTATGATCTACCTCCTTTCTTACTTTTTCTTACGTCCTACTGTCTTTTTAGGACCTTTACGTGTTCTGGCGTTTGTCTTGGTCTTCTGTCCGCGGACAGGCAGACCTCTTCTGTGTCTGATTCCTCTGTAGCAGCCGATTTCCATGAGTCTCTTGATGTTCATGGAAACTTCTCTTCTGAGTTCACCTTCTACTTCGTATTCGGAATCAATGATTTTTCTGATCGCACCGACTTCTTCCTCAGAAAGATCTTTAACTCTAATGCTCGGGTCAACATTAGCTTTCTTGAGGATCTCCAGTGCAGTCGGTCTGCCGATGCCGTAAATGGCAGTGAGACCGATTTCTACCCTTTTGTCATTTGGTAAGTCTACTCCGGCTAAACGAGCCATTCTTTTCCTCCTGTTCCCATCTTCCGTCGCTGTCAATCCTTCCTTTGCTCTGACTTCGCTGACGCTCGTCAATCGCAAGGACAGGTGCAGCGTCGTTGGCCGCCACGCGCTAAAGCGCTGCGACATTTGACGGCGCACATTCCATTGCTCTGACTTCGCTGACGCTCGTCAATCGCAAGGACAGGTGCAGCAATATAAACGGGATGTTGCTGTGCACGAAATCACTTCGCGCATTTCACTGTAACTTTTTTCGTCATCGTCAAGCTCACGCTGATTCCACCGATATGCGGGAACTGTAACATATGACGCGTGCATTTGTTTATAATACATCATTATATTATCCTATTGCAAGAATTTTTTTCATGAAATGATTTTTTCTTACAATAGGAATTATTATTGCGTTGCTGATCATCACGGAGCATAGCTCCTGCGATATTTAGCCTTGTTTCTGTTTATGCTTGGGATTTTCGCAAATAACCATCAGCTTTCCCTTACGCTTGATGACTTTGCATTTTTCACAAATCGGTTTTATCGATGCTCTGACTTTCATTGCAACCTCCTTATTTTTCTCTCCAGGTGATCCTTCCGCGGGTAAGATCGTACGGTGACAGTTCAACTCTTACTTTGTCGCCGGGCAGGATCCTGATAAAATTCATACGGATCTTGCCGGAAACGTGTGCCAGCACTTCATGCCCTGTTTCCAGCTTCACTACGAACATTGCGTTTGGCTGTGCGTCTACAACAACGCCTTCAGCTTCAATTACGTCTTTTTTTGCCATTATTACACCTCGCTGTACAAAGTGAGCAGCTCCGGCTCACCTTCAGTGATAACAACTGTATTTTCGTAATGTGCCGCCGGTTTCCTGTCCAGCGTTACTACGGTCCATCCATCATTTAATGTAGCTACCTTGTAGGTGCCCATTGTGATCATTGGCTCTATGGCGAATACCATGCCTGCCGCGATCCTCGGCCCGTGACCGGGCCTGCCGTAGTTCGGTATCTGCGGATCCTCATGCATCTCACTGCCCACACCGTGACCAACCAGATCTCTGACTACGCCGAAGCCCTGAGCTTCAACTGTCGTCTGCACTGCATGGCCGATATCAGACAATCTGCATCCGGGTCTGCAGTAGTCAAGCGCTGCGAAAAATCCCGCCTTGGCTGTATCGATCAGTTTCTGATTCTCTTCGCTGATCTGACCTACAGCATATGTTCTTGCAGCATCGCTGACGTAGCCTTTATGTGTCGAACCGATATCTATGCTGATGATGTCACCTTCCTGAAGGATCCTCTCAGCCGAGGGGATGCCGTGTACGACTTCTTCGTTTATCGAAGCGCACACAGCTGCCGGATATCCGGCATATCCCTTGAATGTGGGGATCATTCCGTTATCCGTTATGATTTTTTCCACATGGTCGTTGATATCTTTTGTCGAAATGCCTGGTTTTATAAAGTCTTCCAGTTCTTTGAGTATGTAACCGGTAACTTTACCGGACTCTCTCATAAGCTGTATTTCCTGTTCACTTTTGATTATTATCATTTAGTCACCTAAGATCTTCACTATTTCGGCAAGCAGTTCATCAGGATCAACTGATCCGTCCAGATGTGAAATGTTGCCGGACTTTTCATAGTAGTCAATCAGGGGTTTTGTCTGAGAGTTGTAAACCTCAATTCTGTTGGCCACTGTTTCTTCAGTATCGTCATCACGCTGATACAGTTCCTCGCCGCATACGTCACACACACCTTCAACCTTCGGCGGTATGTTTGTTATGTGGAATGTCGCACCACAGCCTTTGCAGACACGTCTGCCTGTCAGTCTTTTCATCAGAATGTCAGCTTCGACATCGATGTTAAGGACGTGATCAACCTTTTTGCCGTCTTCAGCAAGGAATTTGTCCAGTGCCTCGGCCTGCTCCACTGTGCGCGGAAAACCGTCCAGCAAAAATCCTTCTTTACAATCGTCCTTTGTCAGACGGTCTGTGGCGATTTCGATTACCAGGCTGTCAGGAACGAGCTCGCCTCTGTTCATATATTCCTGCGCTTTTTTACCAAGAGGTGTGCCCTCTTTAATGTTTTCCCTGAAGATATCTCCGGTTGAGATATGAGGGATCTCGTATTTTCCAATAATCTTTGCGGCCTGGGTGCCTTTGCCGGCTCCCGGAGGGCCAAGAAGTATAAGATTCATTTTTTACTCCTCCGTTATTTCAGGAAGCCTGAATAGTTACGCATTACCATCTGCTGTTCGAGCTGTCTCATCGTATCCAGCGCAACACCTACAGCGATGAGCAGTGATGTTCCGCCGAAGTGAACGTCCAGAGCAGTGAACTGTCCGACCAGAGTTGGCAGTACAGCTACAGCTGCCAGGAATATGGCTCCGACAAATGATATTCTGTTCATTACCTTTGACAGGTAATCCACGGTTGCTCTTCCCGGTCTGATTCCCGGAATGAATCCGCCATTCTGCTTCATGTTATCCGCAACTTCCTTCGGGTTGAATGTTACAGCCGTATAGAAGTATGTGAAGAATATTGTCAGCAGTGCGTAGAATACCGCGTATACCCACACACCCGGTGAACCGGTCGGTGACAGCCATTTGGCTACCCACAGCGAAAAACCGGAATTCTGATCCATGAAGTAGGTAATAGTCAGCGGGAATTGCAGTATCGACATTGCGAAGATTACCGGAATTACACCTGCCTGATTGACCTTCAGCGGAATATGTGTGGACTGTCCGCCATACATCTTACGCCCAACGACTCTCTTTGCATACTGTACCGGGATCCTTCTCTGACCCTGCTGTATCTCGATGATACCGAGGATTATCACCAGAGCGAATACCAGGAATAACAGTATAGTCATGAGGCTGATCTCTGCATTCTGATATTTTGTCCATGTTGAATGGATCGCGGCCGGAAGTCTTGCTATGATACCTCCGAAGATGATCAGAGAGATGCCGTTTCCGATGCCGTGCTCATTGATCTGTTCTCCGAGCCACATCAGGAATGCCGTACCGGCCGTCAGTGTTACCACTATGATGATTACCGAGAAAGCATTTGTACTGATCAGCGCTTTTCTGAACAGACCGAGAGTCATGCCTATTGCCTGAATGATCGCCAGAGCGACCGTCAGGTATCGGGTATAAGCTGTTATCTTCTTTCTGCCTTCAAGTCCTTCCTTTGCCAGTCTTTCCAGTGAAGGAATGGCAATAGTCAGGAGTTGGAGTATGATGGATGCCGTGATATACGGCGTGATGCTGAGCGCGAAAATAGTCATGTTCCCGAATGCTCCGCCGGAGAAGAGATCGAACAGATCGAAAAGTCCGTACTCTCCGGAGAACATCTGCTCCAGCATGCTTCTGTCTATGCCAGGTACCGGTATATTAGAGCCTATCCTGAAAACTATGAGCATCAAAAGTGTAAAGATGATCTTTCTGCGCAGTTCAGGAATTTTCCAGGCCTTTCCGATAGTCTGAAGCATTTCCATTTAAACCACCTCTGCCTTTCCGCCGGCTGCTTCTATTTTTTCGACAGCACTCTTAGTGAACTTTGCTGCCTGTACTGTTACGCCCTTTTCAAGGTTTCCGCCTCCCAGGATCTTAACGCCGTCTTTGACCTGCTTTACGAGGCCTGCTTCTTTCAGCAGCTGCTCGTTTACAACGGTGCCTGCTTCAAATCTGTTGAGAGCTTCGACGTTCAGTTCTGTGTACTCTTTAGCGAATATGTTTGTGAAACCTCTCTTCGGGATTCTTCTGTAAAGCGGCATCTGTCCACCTTCAAATCCCAGTCTTACACCGCCGCCGCTTCTGGACTTCTGTCCGTTCATTCCTCTGCCGCCTGTCGTTCCCTGACCTGTGGCATGGCCGCGTCCTCTGCGTTTGCGGTTTTTTGTGGATCCTTCTGCTGCTCTTAATTCATGCAGTTTCATTTTTTCATGCACCTCCTATCCTACACTTCTTCTACAGTGACAAGATGCGATACCTTTGCAACAGCACCTCTTGAAACACTGTTGTCTTCAAGCTCGACACTCTGGTGCATCTTTTTCAAGCCTAACGCTTCCACTACTTTTCTCTGTCTTGCGGGAGCGCCGATCGTGCTTTTTGTAAGTGTTACTTTGATCTTAGCCATCTTTGCGCCTCCTTATCCAAGAATTTCTTCCTTTGTCTTACCTCTGAGTCTTGAGACTTCTTCGACAGTCTTCAGCTCTTTCAGTCCCTGAAGTGTTGCATAAGCCATGTTTCCGGTGTTGTTGGAACCGATGGACTTAGCTCTGATATCTTTGATACCTGCAGCTTCGAGTACTGTACGTACAGATGAACCTGCAATTACTCCGGTACCTTTTGCAGCCGGCATCAGCAGAACTCTGCCTGCGCCAAACACGCCAAGGTTTGTGTGAGGTATTGTCGTTCCTACTGTAGGAACCATTATTACGTTCTTCTTTGCATCCTCTGTTGCTTTTCTGACTGCTTCAGGGATTTCCTGAGCTTTTCCGAGACCAACGCCTACATGGCCTTCGCCGTCGCCGACGACTACCGTTACACTGAATCTCATGTTACGTCCGCCCTTAACTGTCTTTGCAACACGTCTGATATTGACGATCGTTTCTGTCAGGTCCAGTCTGGATGCATCTATTCTTTTTTGCATTCCTTGTATCCTCCTGTTAGAATTTCAGTCCGGCTTCTCTTGCGCCGTCAGCAAGTTCCTTTACTCTTCCGTGATAGATCAGTCCGCCTCTGTCGAAGCATACTGTTTCTATGCCGGCATCCAGTGCTCTTTTTCCAAGAGCTTCGCCGACTTTTCTGGCAGCCTCTTTGTTGCCGCCGTGCTCGAGCTGACCTTTGAGCTCCTTATCGAGTGAAGAAGCAGAAGCCAGTGTTTTGCCTTCAACATCGTCAATGATCTGAGCAGAGATATTCTTGTTGCTGCGGAATACGCACAGTCTCGGTTTCTCCGGAGTGCCCACAAGGTTTTTTCTTGCTCTTCTATGTCTTGCAATACGCTTATCATTCTTGCTAAGTTTTGCCATGTCAGTTCACTCCTTTCTATTCTCCGCCTTTTACGCCGGCTTTACCTTCTTTACGACGGATACGTTCTCCCTCGTAGCGGATACCTTTACCCTTGTATGGTTCAGGTTTTCTCCATGCTCTGATATTAGCCGCATAATTTCCGATAACTGCCTTGTCGATACCCTTAACGATGATCTCTGTTGCTGATGGAACTTCTGTTTCGATTCCTTCAGGATCCTTCATCTCAACCGGATGTGAGAATCCCAGTTTCATAACGAGTGTGTCACCCTTCTTTTCAGCATTGTATCCGACGCCTTCCATGATGAGCTTCTTTGAAAAGCCTTCGCTGACGCCGATGACCATGTTGTGGATAAGTGTTCTTGCGAGTCCGTGCTGGGCTCTTTTTTCTTTGGCATCACTATCTCTTGATACCGTTACAACGCCGTCTTTGACTTCAACGTCAAGCAGCGTGCTGATCTGCTGAGTCAGCTCCCCTTTCGGGCCTTTTACAGTTACGAGATTTCCCTCTCCTACTGTAACTTCTACACCGGCAGGAAGCTCGATCGGTCTTATTCCTATTCTGGACATTATTACTACCTCCTACCAAACATAACAGATTACTTCGCCGCCGACACCCAGTTTTCTGGCTTCTTTATCGCTGATAACTCCGTTTGATGTGGAGATGATAGCGATACCGAGTCCGCCAAGTACTCTCGGAACGTCTGTGGCCTTTGCATAAACCTTAAGGCCCGGCTTTGAAATCTTTTTGATTCCGCTGATAACTTTTTCGTTTTCAGGACCGTACTTCATGATGATCCTGATCATTCCCTGTTTGTTATCATCAATTACTTCAAAGTCATTGATGTAACCTTCATTTTTGAGTATGCCGGCAATTGACTTTTTGATCTTTGATGCCGGTACATCTACAGTCTTGTGACCTGCAGTGTTGGCATTTCTGATTCTTGTCAGCATATCCGCAATGGGATCTGTCATTGTCATAAGTTTTGTTCTCCTTCCTCCGCCAGTATGCTGCGCCTTTGCAGCACTTAACGGATGATTCAAGTTATTATTTGTTCACTGAATTCTACCAGGATGCTTTTCTTACACCCGGGATCTCACCTTTATACGCAAGCTCTCTGAAGCAGATTCTGCAGATGCCATACTTTTTCAGCACTGAATGAGGTCTGCCGCAGATTCTGCATCTTGTATATGCTCTTGTTGAGTATTTCGGTTTTCTCTGCTGTTTAACTTTGAGAGATGTTTTTGCCATTTTTATGCTCCCTCCTATTTTTCAAACGGCATGCCGAGAAGCTCGAGCAGTGCTGCTGCTTCTTCGTCTGTCTTAGCCGTTGTTGTAAATACCACGTTCATTCCTTTGATCGTATCTACCTTATCGTAATTGATCTCCGGGAAGATCAGCTGCTCTTTGATGCCCATGGAATAATTTCCGCGGCCGTCAAATGCGTTTCTGCTGACGCCTTTGAAGTCTCTTACTCTAGGAAGAGCGACGTTGAAGAACTTGTCTGCGAAAACGTACATGTTGTCTCCGCGCAGAGTTACCTTTGTTCCTACCGGCATGCCCTGACGTACTTTGAAGTTCGCGATTGATTTTCTTGCCTTTGTTACTACAGGCTTCTGACCTGCGATAAGTCCCAGCTCTTCAACTGCGCCTTCCATCAGTTTGGCATTTTCCTTTGCTTCGCCAAGGCCGATATTTATAGTAATTTTTTCAAGCTTGGGCACTTGCATCACGTTGTCATATTTGAACTGTTCCATCAGTGCCTTGAAAGCTTCGTTCTTGTATTTTTCCTTAAGTCTGGATGCCAACTTCATCTCCTCCTTTCTTAGATTTCTTCTCCGCTTTTTCTGGAGATCCTGATCTTGCGATCTCCTTCCATCTTGAATCCGACTCTTGTCGGCTCGCCTGTTTTCTTATCGATCAGCGCAACGTTCGAAGCATCGATCGGGCCTTCCATGTGCTTGATCTCAGCAGCTTCTGTTCTTGTCTGCTTCTGATGCTTTGTCTGCATGTTGACGCCTTCTACGATTACTCTGCCTTCTTTCGGCATTGCCTTGATTACTTTGCCCTTTTTGCCCTTGTCCTGGCCGGTGAGGACGATTACCGTATCATTCTTTTTAATAAGCATTTACAAATGTCCTCCTATAATACTTCCGGTGCCAGGGAGACTATCTTCATGAAGCTTCTGTCCCTGAGCTCTCTTGCAACCGGTCCGAATATACGTGTTCCGACCGGATTCTTATCTTCTTTTATTATTACTGCCGCATTCTGGTCGAATTTCACATAGCTGCCGTCGATTCTTCTGGCACCTTTCTTTGTTCTTACTACGACCGCTCTTACGACGTCACCCTTCTTCACCTGACCGCCGGGTGTGGCTTCTTTAACGGCGCATACTATTACATCACCGATATTTGCATACTGACGGCTCGTACCGCCGAGGATGCGGATGCAAAGCAGTTCTTTGGCGCCGGAGTTGTCAGCAACTTTAAGTCTTGAT
>CADCRD010000247.1 GCA_902803725.1 uncultured Eubacteriales bacterium | reverse complement strand
CAGTTCAAAAGGCGCAGATTACACCGGCACCTACACACAGGTGAAGGGCGTTGATGAGGCAGACCGCGTCAAGACTGACGGCAGATACATCTATATGGTCAGCAGCGACAACAGCAGTGTCAGCATATTCAGAGCTGCTAAAGGTAAGGTGAAACGAGTTGCAAAAATATCTGCCGGTAAGAGCGGAAAAAATGTTTACCGGGATATAGAGGAGATCTACATAAAGGGAAACAAGCTGGCCGTTGTTGGTTCGTATTACAATTCCCGCTGCGAAACTCTGAAAAATAAAAGAAAAAGATGCGGCTCATCCTTTGCTGCAGTTACTGTATACAACATAAAAAACAGAAAGCATCCTGTGAAGACAGGATACTATTATCAGAATGGCGTTCTGGTTTCGTCGAGGATGATAGGCAGCTGTATTTATCTGATCTCTAATGAGTATGTATATGATATGAGATCTCCGATGATACCGTGCATCAAAAAGAAGGGAAAGACCAGCAGGATAAAGGCAAAGAACATATATGCATTTACGTCCGCAAAATCGACGAATTATACAGTGGCAGGTTCTGTGGACATCAGTTCAGGTAAAAAGATGAAGACGCGGACAAGAGCTGTTCTGGGCTCTTCGAACGATATATACTGCAATCTGACGAGCCTTTATATAGCTTCCAGCCCGCTTGGTTACTATTTTGACTCAGCCGGCTGGGATGACGCAGGTGATTTCGGGTTCAGCGGCAGCACGACTATTCTCAGGGCTTCTCTTACGAACGGCACCATTAAATTCACATCGTCAGGAAAAGTGAAAGGGCTCATCAATAATCAGTTCTCAATGGACGAGGATGGAGGATATTTTCGTGTTGCAACGACCGCCGGAACTGATGACGGTGAGGATATCAACCGGCTGTACGTGATGAATAAAAGTATGAAGGTGGTTGGTCAGACTGAAGGTTTTGCAAAGGGAGAACACATAGAGGCAGTGAGATTTCTGGGCAAGAAAGCTTATGTGATCACCTACGAGGTCACAGATCCTCTCTTCGCAGTGGATCTTTCATCTCCAGAACATCCGGTGCTTAAGGGCAGTGCCGGGGTGACGGGCTTTTCGACTCTGCTGCATCCGGCGGGAAATAACAAACTCATCGGTATAGGGTATTCGACTGAGCCGGGCGATGATGAAACGGATATGGAGATCCAGAACGGTCTGAAGATAGTCCTCTTTGATGTGAGCGAAATGACTGCTCCGAAAGTCATGGATGAAAAATCTTTTATAGATCTTTACAGTGATGTTCAGTATGATCACAGAGGATTCCTTGTAAACAAAAAGAAAAAATACTATGCTGTTCCCTATTATGACTATGACGGGAAGGGCGGAGTAATATGCTTTGCTGTCAGTGGTGAAAAAATCGTCATCAAAAAGAACTGGAAGTGGCATCATGAAGCAGCCAGATGTGTTGCGATAGGCAAATATGTATATGTGGTCAGCGAATACGACGATATAAGCTCTTTCAGAATGTAGCTGACGCAATGCTGACCTGATCGTGAAAACGAAACTCATCGTATGGATGATTTTTTCCGAAGCACGATGTAAAGCAGTGTGCAAAAGGCGATCACTGTCAGCGACAGCACCTGTGCCTGTCTGAACGGACCGATCATGAGACTGTCTGTTCTGAGTCCCTCCACAAAAAATCTTTCGGCAGAATACAGAATGCAGTAAAGCAGGGCGGTCTGTCCTGTGAACTTTCTGTTTTTATCTATATAGTAAAGAAAGAAAAACAGCAGCAGGCACCAGATGGACTCATACAGAAATGTCGGGTGGACGTTCTGGCCGTTTATCATTATTCCCCAGGGCAGATCTGTCGGTCCTCCATGTGCTTCGCTGTTGAAATAGTTTCCCCATCTTCCGATGGCCTGTGCCAGAGCAATGCCCGGAGCGGCCGCGTCAAGACCGTCAGGGAAGCTGATCTTTTTATGTCTGCATACAAAATAAGCGGCAATAAATCCTGCGATCAGTCCTCCGTGAACAGCCAGCCCTCCGCCTCTGATGTTGAGAATGCGCCACACATCTCCGGAATAACTATCCCACCTGAAAGCAACATAATACAGCCTTGCGCCTATTATGGCACAGGGAATCGAGATCAGAGCGATATCGAGCACAGCTTCCCGGTCGAGTCCATGAGCCGGGAATCTTTTATATGTCCATAATATGGCCAAAACGATCCCTGACGCGATCAGTATACCGTACCAGCGCACATCAACGCCGAATAATGTAAAAGCTATTGGATCCGGAATATTCGTAAACATGAAGGTATTATAGCACATTCCTGCCATGCTGCAGCTTTTTCGTTGAAAAATGGTCAGATGAAAAGAAACAGCTTATCTCGTGTATGCTTGGCCCGGGCCACCCAATATATTGCGCTTTTGCTATTTTCGCATTTTCTGACGAAAAAAAAGTGAATCAAAAGTGGTGTAAATACCCAAAAAAGAAGGTTTTTTTCTTGAAAAAGGGTGTGAAGTGGAGTAAAGTGGAGATGTAGAAATGGAACTGGTGATTTTGTAGTATTTTTTGGAGTTGTCTTTAGATGTTCATGGGCAGTTACGAAAACTCAATAGACGCAAAGGCAAGGATGATCGTTCCTTCAAAGTTCAGAGAGGAACTCGGACTTGAGTGCGTTATGACCAGAGGTTTCGACACATGTCTGGATATCTATCCGATGAGCGCATGGAAGGAATTCGAAGAAAAGCTGAGAGGCCTTCCGATGTCAAATCCAAATGCAAGAAATTTTGCCAGAAAGTTCCGCGCCAATGCCGTCAAATGCGAGATAGACAAGCAGGGAAGACTGACGGTGCCGCAGCCGCTAAGAGATTTTGCGAAGATAGACAAAGAGCTTACTACCATAGGTAATGGGGACAAGATCGAAGTCTGGAGCAGAGATATCTGGGAGAGTGATGAAGGCGCAGGAATGCTGGAGAACATTGATATAGCAGAAGGCATGGAACAGTATGGAATTTAGTCATGCTCCCGTAATGCCGGATGAATGCATCAGCAATCTTGATATAAAGGAAGACGGTATCTATGTCGATGGAACTATCGGCGGCGGAGGACATTCCTCACTGATCTGCAGCAGGCTGTCAGAAAAGGGAACGCTGATAGGAATAGACAGAGACATGGATGCGTTGGACGCATCGCGCAAAAGATTAAGTGAGTTCAAGTGCACAAAGCACTTTGTCCAGAGCAACTATTCGGGAATAAAACGAGTTCTGGAAGAGCTGGGGATCTCCGGAATAGACGGAGCTCTTCTCGATCTGGGCGTATCATCATTTCAGCTAGACAATCCGGAAAGAGGATTTTCATACATGAATGATGCACCTCTGGATATGAGGATGGACCAGAACAGCGGGTTCACAGCCGGAGATGTTGTGAACACATACAGCGAAAAAGAACTGGCAAAGATCATCAGAGACTACGGTGAAGAAAGATGGGCAACCAGGATAGCTGCATTCGTAGTCAGAGCCAGAAAAGAAAAAAATATAGAAACGACAGGTGAACTTGTACAGATCATAAAAAATGCAATACCTGCATCTGCAAGACGTGATGGACCTCATCCGGCAAAGAGGACATTTCAGGCGATACGAATCGAGGTAAATGACGAACTGGGACAGCTTAAAAGAGCTGTGACAGACTTCATAGATGTGCTGGCGCCGGGCGGCAGGCTCGCGATCATCACTTTTCACTCGCTGGAAGACCGGATCGTGAAAGAGGCATTCAACAAAAGAGCCAATCCTTGCACATGCCCGCCGGAGCTTCCGGTATGTGTGTGCGGCAAGGTCGCAGATGTAAAAAAGATAACAAAAAAGCCGGTGACTCCCGGTGATGAAGAAACAGAAACGAATCCCCGCAGCCGCAGCGCCAAGCTGAGGGTGCTGGAGAAGAAAGGCTGAACATGCAAGGTCAGGTAAAAAGACAATACGAATATGGATTTCCGTCGGGTGGATATAATACCAGACCACGCACCGCAAGACAGCGTAAAAGAAATGGCCTTGCGGCAAAAGATAAAAAGATGCTGCTGATGGCAGTGCTGGCAGCAGGTCTTATCGGTATAATGATAATTATTTCGGCAGCCTTTTCTGCATCGATAAATTACCGCAACAATCAGCTCCAGCGCGAAATATCACAACTGGAAGGTGAGGTTGAAAGCCTCGAGATAGACATTCAGAGTTCCAACAACATAGCGGTGATAGAGAAATCGGCATCAAAGGATCTCGGCATGAAATATGCAGACGGAAACAACTGTGTGACAATAAAAGCTGATAAACAGCCAGGAAAAAAATTTGCCGCCAAGCTGAAGGCTGATGCTTTCAACTAAGACCGCGGCACCGGGGCTTGTTTGAAATAATTTCATATAGAGAAATGAGTCGGACAACTTAATTATGGACCAGTGAGGTTGTTCGGCTCTTTCTTTTCCAAAAAAATAACGGAATATGCTGTAAAAAAGTCACGAAATACACTGCATTTTTGATATAATATGTGGCTGGATATAATATAGATACAGCAGATGAATGGAAAAATAAAATGGCGCAAAGATCAAAAACCAGAATAAGGAGAAATAACAGGGTCAGATCCACCGATGTTAATATCAGAGACAGAAAGAGACTGACCATTGCTTTTGGTCTGTTTTGCGTTGCCCTGATAGTTTTGTGTCTGAGAATGGGATATATTCAGATCGTAAGAGGCGACGAACTGACGAGGAAGGCGATAACGCAGCAGACAAAAGATGAACTCGTCGAGTCCAAAAGGGGAGATATCACTGACTGTAACGGCAACAAACTGGCAGTGAGTTCTATCAGATATTCAGTGTGGGTCAGGCCTTCAGGCGTTATTGGCACAGCTAAAGACGCAAACGAAAAAAAGGCCAGACTGCAGCAGACGGCAGACAAACTGGCCGGCATTCTGAAGACGGACAGTGAAAAGATAATGGAAATGATCTCAGGTGATATTTCTCTTGTGAAGATAGCAAAGTATCAGGAGGCATCTGTTGCAAACAAGATCAGAGACGCAGAACTTGACGGCGTGACCATAACAGAAGAAACGAAGAGAGCTTATCCTCTCGGCAATTTTGCTTCTCAGCTGCTGGGTTCGGTAACGGATGACAACAATGGTCTTTCAGGACTGGAACAATACTACAACAAAGAGCTGAAGGGCAGTTCGGGCAGGCTGCTGAAGAGTAAGGATGCCGCAGGTAATTCTCTGTTTTACGGTGAGGAAAAATACTATGCTCCCGAGGATGGTCAGAGCCTGGAACTGACGGTGGATGAAGTCATACAGCACTACGCTGAGGAGGCGGCAAAATGGACGAAAAATGAGACAAAGGCCTCGAGAGTCCGTTGTATCGTCATGGATCCAAAGACAGGAGGAGTGCTGGCAATGGCTACGACTGGAGGTTTTGATCCTAACAATGCCAGAGACGGCAGTACAAAGGAAGATAAAAAGAAGCTGGCAGATATGAACGGCAAAGAGCAGCTGGAATATCTGAATCAGATATGGAGAAATCCGCTGGTAAGTGATACGTACGAACCCGGATCGACATTCAAGCTGTTTACTCTGGCCATGGCTCTTGAAGAAAATCTTACAACTCTGAAAGAGCATTTTACATGTTCAGGTTCGATAAATGTCAAGGGCACGGTCATCAGATGCTGGAGTTACAGCAATCCGCACGGATATCAGACCGTCGAGCAGGCTCTGGGCAATTCCTGCAACCCGGTATTTGTCAGGCTGGCTCAGCGTATCGGGATAAAAAAATTCTATAAATATCTCGGATTGTTTGGCTTTGATGAAAAGACCGGGATCGATTATCCGGGCGAAGCCGAAGCGATCTTTCAGGATGCTGAAACAGCAGGACCGGTCGGAACGGCCACTGTAGGTTTCGGACAGGGCATTGCGGTCACACCGATACAGCTGATAACCGGTGTGTGTTCGCTTGTCAATGACGGAGCCCTGATGAAACCACATATCGTCAAGGCCATAAAGGATAAAGACGGAAAAGTAATAAAGAAAATAAAGCCAAAGAAAATAAGACAGACCGTATCTCTTGATACGTCGAAAAAGATCCGCAAGGGCATGGAGTATGTCGTTTCAAAAGGCGGAGCTGACAAGGCGCAGGTAAAAGGATACAGAGTCGGCGGCAAGACAGGAACAGCCAACAAGGTCAACCCTAAAACGGGTGCTTATTACAAAAATAAGATAATAGCATCCTTCATCGGAGTGGCGCCGATCGATGACCCGAAGATGTGTGTTCTTTTCATCGTTGACGATCCTCCGGGGGAAGCGTTCGGTTCAACGGTCGCAGCTCCGGGTGCGCAGCGTGTTATCGAAAACACTCTGAGATATATGAAAACAGGAAAACAAAAGTGACAGATATCATGCGGGAAATGATAAGAAGCATATAAAAAGGAAGCAGTAATGAAGAAATTAACTATGGAACAAACAGCCGCAGCCATGAACGGACGTATCCTCTGCGGCAGCTCTGAAAATATTGTCAGCAGGGTCAGCAGAGATTCACGTGATGTAGACGGGAATACATTGTTTTTTGCGCTTGTCGGAGCTAACAGAGATGCTCATGAGTTCATAGGCGATGTTGTCAGAAACGGCTGCGGGAATATTGTGATCTCTGAGTCCGATGCTCTTGAATCAGTTAAAGATAAGAATGTTACTGCGATTTTAGTTGACGATACTACAAAGGCGCTTCAGCGGCTGGCGGCCTGGTATATCAGAGAGCTGGATATAAATGTGATAGGAGTCACAGGCAGCGTAGGCAAGACGACAACGAAGGATCTGCTGAATGCCGCATGTTCAGTGAAATACAAAACAGGCTGTACAAAGGGCAATTACAATAACCATATTGGTCTGCCTCTGACCGTTCTGAGTTTTGAAGAAGATACAGAGATAGGTATCCTGGAAATGGGGATGGACAAATACGGTGAGATAGATTTTCTCGCAGACCTTGCACGCCCCCATATCGCGGTGATAACATGTATCGGCAGTGCACATATGGAATTCTTCGGAAGCAGGGAGAATATCATGAAGGCAAAGATGGAGATAACGAATTATCTCAGCCCTTCGGATATTCTCGTGATCAGCAGGGGCGAAGATCTGCTGAGACCCGAGAACATCCATGGCGAATATCATCTGATCAGCAGCGGAGAAGAGGAAGACAACGATTACATAGTTTCGGACATCACAGACAATGGTGCGGCAGGTATGGAATTTGATCTCAGAAACGGGCAGACTGTGCAGCACTTCAGCATACCGGCGGCAGGAAGACATAATGTTTTCAATGCGGCAGCAGCGGCAGCAGCGGCATGTCAGGCAGGTCTTACTATGGAGCAGGCGTCGCGCGGTATGGCGGGTGCACAGATAACAGGAAACAGACTTTCGTTCAGGAAAAACGAAAAAGCCGGATTAGAGATAATCGATGATACATATAATGCCAGTCCTGAGGCGATGAGGGCCGCGATAGATCAGCTGATGGCAGTTCCGGCAGAACGCAGAGTGGCAATACTGGGAGATATGTTCGAGCTGGGGGAAAGCTCGGAACAGATTCATGAAAATATAGGAAAGTATGCTGCAGAAAAGGGCGTCGACCTCGTTTTGGGTGTCGGTGAACTGGGCAGTCTCATAGCGGCATCAGCAGGTGAAAGGGGGATCGCGTTTACGGACAAAACAAAGCTCGAAAAAGAACTGGGAACTTACATCAGGCCGGGAGATACCGTCCTTGTAAAGGCGTCGCACGGAATGGCTCTGAGCGAGACCGTCGGCATTCTCATGAAATTATAAAAAATGAGACATTCATATAACATATATTTGATAAAAACACAATCAATAAAAAATATCAGAGGAGAATATACATCTTGAATACTACAGCAGCGATAATAATAACGGCAGTGATCGCAGCCGTTCTGGGAGTTTTATTCACGGGAAGGCTGATACCGAAATTAAAAGAAAAACAGATGGGACAGAACATCAGAGAAGAAGGCCCCGAAGCGCACAAGGCAAAGGCCGGAACACCGTCCATGGGCGGCATAGCCATCATAGGGGCAGTCACTGTCGCTATGATCACAGGGTGCGTGCTGACGAGATTATCTGTCTTTCACGGAACACCGGCGGTCATAGCGGATGCGGGCATAATTCTTGCCGGCTTCATACTGTTTGGACTGATCGGTTTTCTTGATGACTATCTCAAGGTCATAAAAAAGGAAAATGAAGGACTGAAGGTAAAACCTAAATTCGGAGCACAGTTCATCATTGCTACGGCGCTGGCTCTGTACATGGTATATGCGACGCCGAACGGCAGTCAGGTATACATTCCGATATATGGACAGACTGTCGATTTCGGATTCTGGTATGTTCCGTTCATTATCTTCACCATGCTTGCAATGGTAAATGCGGTGAACCTCACTGACGGTCTTGACGGACTTGCCAGCTCTGTGACTGTGATAGTGGCTCTGACGCTGTGCTCTATGGGAATGGCATTCAGCGCACAGGCCAGCACACTTTTTAATGTCGCTCTTGCCGGAGGATGTTTGGGTTTTCTGGTATTCAATAAGAATCCGGCGAAAGTATTTATGGGCGACACAGGTTCACTGGCTCTCGGGGGAGGGATCACAGTTGCGGCCATCGTGATGAAGATGGAACTGTTCCTGCCTTTGATCGGTATAATATACGTTCTTGAGGTGCTTTCGGTATGCATCCAGGTATCGTATTTCAAGCTGACGCACGGAAAGAGGATCTTCAGGATGACTCCTCTGCATCATCATTTTGAACTGGGCGGAATGAAGGAAACCCGTGTAGTGCTGCTGTTCAGCTGCATAACCCTGATAGCGTGCATCACAGGACTTCTTTTGATATAGAGTTTCTATAAGATCTGCACAGGTATGTATGAATCAGCTTAATTGTGAAAGAAAGATAATATGTTTTATCTGAAATATATTTTGGGAGGGATCAAAGTGAGTAAGAAAAACGTTTTTAAAGATAAAAAAGTACTTGTTGTGGGAATGGGAAGATCAGGCATAGCTGCAGCTGACGCATTGATGGACCAGGAGGCGGAGATATGCCTTCAGGATTCCAAAGAGGATTGTGTCAGTGGTGAACTGATGAAAAAATACGAAGAATACGGGGCAAAATGCTGCTTTGGATGCATCCCTGATGATCTTGATACATATGATGCAGTTGTTATCAGTCCGGGTGTACCGAAGGAACTTGGTTTTGTTCGGCAGGCAGTAAGCTCCGGTGCTGAGCTGCTCGGAGAACTGGAACTTGCTTATCGGATAGGGAAGGGAAACTACGTCGCCATCACCGGAACAAATGGCAAGACAACTACTACGACACTTGTGGGCGAGATATTCAGGGCTTCGGGCAGAAAAACGGAGATCGTGGGAAATATCGGCACCGCTGTTGCTTCAAAGGCGATCGATGCAACCGACGAGGAATGGCTCATAACGGAGACCAGCAGTTTTCAGCTCGATACCATAAGGGATTTCAGACCGAAAGTCTCGGCTATACTCAATCTGGCGCCTGATCATCTGGACAGACATAAAACTTACGAAAATTATATCGCAGCGAAGGCGCGCATATTCGAAAACCAGACAAAAGAAGATTTTCTGATCCTGAATCACGATGACGAGGAAACGATGAAACTGGCCAAAGCTTCGAATGCCGTTGTTATCCCGTTCAGCCGTGTCCTGGAACTTGAGATAGGAGCTTATGTTAAGGATGGAAAGATCGTTATCAGGGATCTGACCGAAAAAATGCACGAAGTATGCGAAGTCAGTGAGCTGCTGATACCGGGAACTCACAATCTCGAGAATGCGCTGGCTGCTGTCGCTGTATCATTCTTTGCGGGCATCGGTACGGATGTCATTGCAGGAGTGCTGAGGACTTTTAAGGGTGTCGAACACAGGATCGAGGACTGCGGCATGGTAAATGGCGTAAAATATGTAAATGACTCGAAAGGAACGAATCCTGATGCGGCTATAAAGGCGATCCAGGCCATGAAGGAGAATATCATCCTTATTGCCGGCGGATATGACAAGGGCTCGGATTTTACGGAATTCGTGAATATGTTCAGGGGAAGAGTGAAGCATGTTTTCCTGATAGGAAAAACTGCAGTAAAGATAAAGGATACTGCCGAAAAGCAGGGCTTTACGGAGACTACGATAGTAAAAGACATGGATGCTTGTGTAAGCGAAGCCGCCAGGATAGCGAAGGAAGGAGACGTAGTGCTTCTGTCGCCTGCATGCGCCAGCTGGGATATGTATCAGAGCTATGAAAAGCGCGGCGAGCATTTCAAGGCCTGTGTGGAGGAACTGAAAAAGTAAATGGCAAAAACGAAGGTGAGAAGGACAAAAATGAGATCGGCCGATTTCATGATGATCATGCTGACGCTAATGCTCGTCATCTTTGGGATCATCATGGTTTTCAGTGCCAGCTATTACTGGTCGATAAACCAGTTCGGTCAGCCTTATCATTTTCTCATCCGTGATCTGTTCTGGGCTGTAACAGGCTTTGGGTGGATGTTTGCTGCTATGATAATAGATTATCATGTTCTGGCGAACAAGAAGATCGCTGTCGGAGCGATGATCGTGAGCATCATACTGCTGGCTCTGGTCCTGACTCCCCTTGGACAGAATATCAATGGTGCCACAAGATGGATCGGCGTCGGGCCTATAACTATAATGCCGGGAGAGGTGGCAAAGATATGCTCGATCATCTTTGTTTCGTGGTATCTTTCCGAAAAGCCTGAAAGGGTGTTGTCTCTGACGAGGGGCGTCATACCGATGCTGCTGCTCGGCGGAGCTTATGCGGGTCTGATCATGATGCAGCCGAATATGTCGACAGCTATAACAGTGCTGTTCATAATCATGATGATCATGTTCGTTGCCGGCATGAAGTACAAACATCTGATATTTCTGTTCGGTTTAGGCGGAGTTGCGATGTGCGCTCTGATATTCACGGACGAAGACGGATACAGACTCAAGCGTGTAACAAGTTTCCTTGACCCTTTCAAAGATGCGCTGGGAGATGGTTATCAGGTGGTGCAGTCCCTTCTGGCACTGGGTTCCGGCGGACTTGCCGGTCTGGGCCTGGGCAAGAGCATACAGAAAAACCTTTACTTGCCAGAGCCGCAGAATGATTTTATACTGGCTATAATAGGTGAAGAACTGGGATATATAGCAATAATACTCCTTTTGATCGTGTATATGTTCATGATTTGGGGAGGGATAAGGATCGCAATGAATGCACCGGACAGATTCGGCATGCTGCTGGCTTCGGGTGTTACAGCGATGATAGGAATACAGGTACTGCTGAATGTTGCCGTTGTAACTTCATCAATGCCGGCAACCGGCGTGACGCTGCCGTTCATCAGCTACGGAGGAAATGCACTGTGGATGTTCATGTTTTCGATGGGCATCCTGCTGAATGTTTCGCGTCACAGAAAGATAGCGGTTCCTGAGCAGAATATAAATTAAAGATTGGCAGACAAGGTGAGAAAATGAGAGTAATAATGACAGGCGGCGGAACCGGAGGTCATATATATCCGGCAATTGCGATCGCGGATAAAATAGTTGAAAGATCTAACGATACTGAGGTGCTGTTCGTGGGTACGACTCACGGGCTCGAAAAGGATCTTGTACCTCATGCGGGATATGAGATCAGATTCATAACAGTCAGAGGGCTTAACAGGAAAAATCTGCTGAAGAATTTTAAGGTGCTGGCTGAGTACAATAAGGGAAAAAAGCAGGCCAAAAAGATAATAGAAGAATTCAGGCCTGATGTTGTGATCGGCACAGGCGGATATGCATCCGGCCCGGTGGTCAGGGTAGCTGCGGCCATGGGCATCCCGTCATATATCCAGGAGCAGAATGCTTTCCCCGGAGTTACTAACAAGATGCTGGAAAAGCATGTGAAAAAGGTGTTTCTGGGTTTTGAAGAAGCTGAAAAATATTTCAAACATCCGGAAAAGCATGTTGTCACCGGCAACCCCGTAAGAGCTGATTTTTTCAATTTTGACAGGAACGAGTCGAGGAAAAAGCTCGGTCTTTCCGATGATGATTTTATGCTGCTCTCATTCGGAGGCAGTCAGGGAGCCGGCAGGATCAACAGAGCGATGATCGATGTTGTCAGAAAGTATAACGGTGAAAAGAACATGCAGGTGTATTTCGCGACAGGCAAGGCATATTATGACCCTGTAATGACAGAGATAGGCGATATGGCCATCGAGACAGCAGACAATATCCATATCATGGAATACATCAGTGATATGCAGGTATATCTTTCGGCTGCCGATCTGGTCGTTGCAAGGAGCGGGGCTCTCACTGTGTCAGAGATAGCAATATGCGGAAGACCTTCGATACTGGTCCCGTCACCTAACGTAACAGGGGATCATCAGACGTTCAATGCTAAAGCGATAGCTGACAAGGGCGGAGCTGTGCTGATGCCTGAACCTGAGCTTTCAGGCGAAAGCTTGTGTAAGGAGATAGAAAAACTGCGAACGGATAACGAAAGACTGGCTGAAATGGCGGTGAATGCGAGAAAGAGCGCACCGATGGATGCCACTGATATTATTTACTACAGCCTTATAACATAGACGGATCAAAACACAGGATCATCAGATGGAAGAAAAAGAATTTGAAGAAAACCAATTTGAAGATCATGATCCCGGTCAGCAGATCTTTGACGGGCAGGATGTTACTGAGTATGCCTTTGAAGAACAGGATCAGGGGGCTGAGGAGTCCGAATCCGATGATCAGGATATCGGGGATCTTGCTTTTGAAGAACAGTTCACAGAAGATCGTGACGAAGAATACAATGACGAGAAAGGCCAGGATCGGGAAGGATACGCTGACAGTGAAAAAACTGCCGGCGATTTTGACTTTCCTGAAACAGATGATGATTTTTCGGACGAGTTTGATGGAGAAGAAGATGAACGTGGCAGCTTTGAAGATGAGTATACTGTAAGAACGACGAGCTTTTTCGAGCAGTACGGTGATGAGCTGAAGGCTGCTGTAAGAGACATAGATGAAAAGGAGATCTTCAGTAAATTCGATGACGAAGAGCTGGAAGAAGGCATTTATCAGTTCCCTGAAAAAAAGAGAAAGAAAAAGCACTGGCTGGTAAAGATCCTTTCAGCGGCCGTGATCCTGGCAGCTGTAGTGATCTTTATGATGTCTTCATATTTTAATATCAAGACAATAAAAGTCGAGGGTGAAAAAACTATTAAAGCCGAAGAGATCATAAAGATGAGCGGCATCAAAAGCGGGATGAATATATTTAAGGTCAGGGAAAGCAAAGTCAGTAAAAATCTGAAAAAAGATGCTTACTTCTCATCTGTAAAGATCAGCCGCAAACTGCCGGACAAGCTGACGATAACAGTGAGGGAAAGAAACGAGTCAGCCTTCATTCTGTATGGCAGTGAGAGAGTTATCATCGATAACGAGGGCTATGTGCTGAGAAAAACAAAAAAGAAAGTCAGGCTGACACGGCTCGATGATCTGAAAATAAAGAAAATGGAGATGGGCGAAAAGCTTCAGACTTCTGACGAAGACGATTTTGATAAGCTGCTCAGCATGGTAACGTCCATGAAAAACGCTAATCTGTTTTTCAAAAAGATAACAAAAAAGAAGACGATCGTAAGAGCTTACATAAAAGATGATTTTCTTTGCAGAGGGAAGGCGGATAACATAATAAAAAATCTTGACAACGGAAATCTGGGAAGCGTGATAAAAGATCTGTACAGCAAGGGAAAACGCAAAGGTACGATCATTCTCAGCGATGATAATATGTGTTCGTACAGCCCGAAAGTACATTGATTTCCAAAGTGCAAAACAAAATGCTGCGCTGAAGAAAAAGCCACTGTGAATTTGCATGAAAAAATGTATATAAAATTATTGCCGGAGTGTACAATAACAACATTTTGTGTTATACTACTGGAGATTAGAGAAAAAAACACAAACTAATGGAGGAATAGGTAACGATGCTGGAATTTGAAATGGCTGAAAAGACAAATGCGCAGATCATTGTTGTCGGAGTAGGCGGGGGCGGCTGTAACGCCGTAAACAGGATGATTGACGTAAATCCTGATAATGTAAACTTTATTGCTGTCAATACTGACAGACAGGCACTTGAAAGCTGTAAAGCTGAAAACAAACTTCAGATAGGGGAAAAACTGACAAAGGGACTTGGTGCAGGCGGTAATCCGGAAGTCGGACAAAAATCTGCCGAAGAAAGCATGGAAGAGATCGCCAGAAATATTCAGGGTGCTGAAATGCTGTTTGTTACATGCGGCATGGGCGGCGGAACAGGAACAGGTGCTGCTCCTGTCATCGCGAAGGTTGCCAAGGATATGGGCATTCTCACTGTCGGCGTTGTAACAAAGCCATTCAGTTTTGAAGGCAGAAAGCGCGGTGAGCATGCTGAACTGGGAATCAAATTCCTTAAAAAATATGTAGACTCCATAGTTATTGTTCCAAACGATAAATTGTTAGAGATAGCTGATGCCAACACATCGTTCCTTGAGGCATTCAACATGGCAGACGAAGTTCTCAGACAGGGCGTTCAGGGGATCACGGACCTCATCGTTCAGGAGTGCCTGGTCAATCTGGACTTTGCTGATGTTCAGACTGTAATGCGTGACCGCGGAGTGGCTCATATGGGTATCGGTATAGGCAAAGGCGAAGACAAGGTCAGTGATGCCGTTAAGGGTGCCATTGAGAGCCCTCTTCTGGAAACAACTGTTGCAGGTGCAAAATCAATACTGCTGAATATCACAGGCGGATTTGATATGAGTATGATGGATGTGACTGAAGCATCACAGCAGGTCGAGAGTGTCGCAGACAAGGGAGCGATCATAAT
>CADCRD010000246.1 GCA_902803725.1 uncultured Eubacteriales bacterium | reverse complement strand
TATTACGATGAAATCTGTACAAAAAATATATCAGGAAAAACTGAGAACGCCGGAGGAGGCTGTTAAGATAGTTAAGAGCGGTGACTGGGTGGATTATTCTCAGACATGTTCATTTCCGATCGCTCTTGACAAGGCGCTCGCGGCGAGAAAAGATGAACTGACGGATGTTAATGTGCATAATGCTATATCGATGGGTCCGGTGCAGATAGTTGAGCAGGATCCGGAGCAGCAGGCATTCACATATAATCTGTGGCATTGTTCTGCAATAGACAGAAGATATATCGATCAGGGGCGGGCATTTTATGTGCCGATGTTGTTTCGGAACTGCGGATCATATTATCTCAGGGGACAGGCCAATGTGAATGTTGCTATGGTAACGGTGTCTGAGATGGATAGAAACGGCAATTTCAGTTACGGGCTCACCAACTGCTGCATGCAGGAAATGCTGGATTCGGCAGATGCGATCATACTCGAGGTTAACAGGACGATGCCGTTTGTATTTGGAATGGCAAACGACCATATAAACATACGTGAAGAAAAAGTGAAATATGTAGTTGAGAGTCCATACGAAATATATACGACGAAGAGTCCTGAAGCGACAGAGTCAGACAGAAAAATCGCAAATAATATTTTCCCGTTTCTCCGTGATGAGATCACCCTGCAGCTGGGTATTGGCGGTACCCCCAATGCGATAGGGGCACTGATAGCAGAATCTGATCTGAAGGATCTCGGTATGCATACAGAGCTGATGAGCGATGGTTATCTGGAGCTGTATAAAGCCGGAAAGATCACGAATCGCAAAAAAGCGGATGTAAATCGCAGGAAGGGTGTGTTTTCCATCTGCAACGGTTCTCGTGAATTATATGATTTTCTGGATCACAATATAGAGATCCTGTCGGCGGGGATGGATTATGTGAATGATCCTGCAGTCATCAGTTCAATAGATAATTTTGTGTCCATCAATGGATGCATAGCAGTTGACATATACGGGCAGATATGTTCTGAAGCTGTTGGGACGCGCCAGATCAGCGGAACGGGCGGACAGCTGGATTTCGTCACCGGCGCTTACAGATCAAAGAATGGCATGTCATTCATAACGATGAAAGCTGCAAGAACAGATAAAAAAGGGGTCAAACACTCGAATGTAAAAGCGAAATTCGTTGACGGAGATATTATTACGACTCCGAGAACACAGGCTCCGATCATTGTTACTGAATATGGCTCTGCTGATATGAATGGACTGACGACCTGGGAACGTGCCGAAAAGCTGATCGGCCTTGCCGATCCAGATTTCAGGGAAGATTTGATAAGTGCTGCCGAGAAGCAAAAAGTCTGGAGGCGTTCAAATAAAAGATTTTGAATCAACTGAATATATAACAGGTCCTGTGCAGGAAATGTAATCAATGAAAACAGCTCATCAGTAGAGGAGAGCTGTTTTTTTGTGGTATGACGGGCATGCCGTCAGTCTGTGGCGAGAGATCATAAGGAGCGTAGCTGCCGGCAGACTAAATTGCCGGCAGACTAAATATCGGACAACAAATCCAGGTAAATTAGGTGCTTTGTCCCTAATAATTTTGATTTTTGTGACTAAAAAAAGGGTGCAGCAGACAAAAAAAGAGCAGTTATTAGTCACAAAATAGCGAAATAATAGGTGCTTTGTGACTATTGATGTACTGGAACAGCGCAAAGCGATAATATTGTCTGTAAATTATTGACAAAATACTGGTAATATTTTACTATATAATCATTAGCATATTTGGAGAAAAAATAGAATTGAGTCCGGATGTTTGTTGTTGCAAGATATGAGGCTTATTTTTCAGCAGGGCTTCAATATAGTGTACAGATTTCAAGATCAAAGGAGAATCGACATTGAATAATATTATCACCATTCTTGAATCCGAAAGAAATCAGATGAAAAAACTGATCATGTCTTCAGAGAAATCATTATCCGGTTATGAACATGGTACGCTGACAAATAACGGACCGTTCTATTACAAGCAAATAAGAAAAAATGGCAAGACACATAGGTCTTATCTGGGAAAGTGGGATTCAGAAGCTGTTCAGAAATTCAAAACGTCAGAGATGACCAGATGCAGGTTGAAAGTGCTCAGGCAAAATATTCAGCTGATAAATGATTTTCTGGAGAAATATCTTGATTATGACTGGATGTCTCTGAATGCATATCTTCCTCCAAAACTTGCCGGTGTCAAGCTGGTATACCCTTTTGATCAGCAATATTCGGATCTTATAAGCTGGGCATCTGAGAAATACGAAAAAAATCAGACACCTTTTTCTGACACCATAATACTGGCCAATGACGGGACGCGGGTCCGTTCAAAAGGCGAATGTCTGTGGTACAACGCGCTGCTTGATTCGGGGATCCCTTTTCGTTATGAGCCGGTAATTACCGTTATTGATGAGTTCGGGAAAGAGACCAGCCAGTCTCCTGACTTTCTGATCAAATGTCCGGATGATTCCTATATCGCAATAGAGCATCTGGGAATGCTTGCGTCCGGAAGATATGCCTACAGGTTTTCGGTCAAACTTCAGAATTACATTCGCTCGGGATTTGTTCCCGGAGAAAATCTTATTCTTACAAGTGATGATATGAACGGCGGATTTGACTGCCGGGTCATTGAAAGAAGTATTGCTTATATCAGAAATCGGATCAGCGGGATACGTTGAACTATATCCGATTATCTGTAATTAATGAGCCCAAGACCGATCAGGCAGATCACGACCCCCGCGATCTTGTTCCATGTGATAGTTTCATGGTAAAGCAGAAAGCCGACTATTATCAGGGCAACTGCAAGAAAAGAACTTTGAACGACCGAGGCTGTGCTCACCGGCCAGCCTGCTTTATAAGCGTATATAAAACCGACTTCCAGTCCGACAAGTACGAGGCCAAATGTAAAAGGGACCCAGTTGAGTTTGCTGTATTCATGAATGATATCGGGATTTTTTGTAAGAGCAAAATACAAAATGGCGCTCGAAGCGGCAGCAACAAGATATGTTATCGTCAGAGACGCCAGCGGGTTTATTTCTGCCGGTAAAGATTTCGCGCAGATCTGATAAATGATATTTGATAAAACGACAAGAGCTATCGGCCATACATAAGAAAACATCCGATATACCTCCCGATTATTGATTCCTGATAAGAATTCTTTCTTTGATACGGCCTGTTTTTGCGGTAGGTGCCCACCCGCGTCAAATTATTTGAATCAGATTTTATCACATCGTGAAATCGAATTCAATGTGATGAGGGAGGCATAATAAAGGCACAGCATAGTGAAATCATTGCGGACGTATTGTAGTCAATGGAAATGGTTAATGGTATAATAAGAGCATCTTCAATTTTATAACGAAAAGACGGAGGCAGTTTTTATGCAGAAATTACCATGTGAGATGATAATGAAAAGACATAACGGGGAAGAGAAGACTTTTATTTTGCGCAGATGTGTGCCGGAGGATGTGGATGAGATAGTTGCTCTGCAGGATGAGGTTTATGATTATATTTCTGACAAAAAGATATTTCAAAAGACAGAAGCTGATGAATTTGCTGAATCGATAGAGCTGGATCAGTGTTTTTGCTTTATGGACGGCAATAAGATGATCGCCTTCACACTGATGGTCGCAGCCCGTCCGGGATATAGAAATTATGGCGAATATCTTGATTATACTCCGGAGCAGCTGGCAAAGACTGTTTCAATGGATACTTCTTTTGTGCTGCCTGAATACAGGGGCTTTGGCCTTCAGCAGTTTTTCTTTGAACTCAGAGAACAGGCGGCTACGGAGCTGCTGGGCGCAACAGAAGCGCTGACAACTATCGCGCCGGACAATGAATACAGTCTGAATAATGCATACAAGACGGGTTATGAAGAGATCAGGAGAATGACGATCTATGGCGGCCTGGAAAGATGCATTTTGAGAAAAGTGTTTTAAAAATGAAAAAAACGGAAATTGCTTTCAGAAAAGCGACAGAAAAAGATATAAAGGCAGTTTACGATCTGATCTGCGATATGGAAGCAAAACAGCTGGACTTTGACAGTTTCGCAATAATATTCAGAAAGCAGCTGTCAAATGATGATTATTACTGTCTGCTGTGTACAGAGGAGTATACAGAAAAAGGCGGCGCGGAAGGATGTGATGTAATAGGCGAACTCAATCTGAGATTTGAGGATCAGCTGCATCACGCCGGCCGGATCGCGGAGATAATGGAGTTTTGCATTGCAGCCGGAAAAAGGAATGCCGGCATTGGTAAAATGATGTTGCTGGAAGCATATACAATCGCAAAGGCGAGCGGCTGTATCCAGATCGAAGTCGCCTGTAATCAGTTGCGAAAAGACACGCACCGCTTTTATGAGCGCGAGGGAATGAAGAATTATCACTTTAAATTCTCGCTTCCGCTGACGGAAGAAAATGCAAACGAAAACAAACTCGGCCGTTGAGTGAAGAGAATAACAAAAAGGATCACTGCGTGAAGGATCCTTTTTTGTTGCGGAGAATTACAGTAATAAAATGAAAAAAGTTCTATTATTATTTGTGTAAATGCGTTATTATGATATGCAGGCTGTATATACACCTGTCAAGACACCTTTGCCGGCGAACCGGCGTAAAAAAAGAAATAAATAAAGAGGAAAGGGAAAAATGAGCAAGACAAAAGAGTTTCTGAAAAGAAAAGATATAGAGATATCGCTTAAGAGATATGGGATAGATGCACTGGGGGCTATGGCTCAGGGGCTGTTCTGTTCGCTTCTGATAGGGACGATCATCAACACCATTGGCACACAGTTCAACATCGGATTTCTGACAAATCCAGTCGCAACGCTGACTGTAGGTGAAGCATCCATACCATACACGGTTGGAGGCATTGCGATGGCCATGTGCGGTCCTGCAATGGCGGTGGCGATCGGTTATGCGCTGAAATGTCCGCCGTTAGTGCTCTTTTCGATGATATCAGTCGGATTTGCGGCTAATACGCTGGGTGGTGCAGGCGGCCCTCTGTCTGTGCTTTTTATTGCGATAATCGCATCTGAGATCGGAAAAGCGGTTTCTAAAGAAACGAAGATAGATATTCTTGTCACACCGATGGTCACAATAGGCGTTGGTGTATTCCTCTCATGGCTCATAGCTCCGGCTCTCGGACATGCGGCAATGTGGGTGGGAGACATCATAATGTGGGCAACAGAATTGCAGCCATTCCTGATGGGTATACTTGTATCAGTGGTAGTTGGCGTTGCTCTGACTTTGCCTATATCTTCTGCAGCTATTTGTGCAGCCTTTGGACTCACCGGTCTTGCAGGAGGAGCAGCCGTAGCGGGATGCTGCGCACAGATGATCGGATTCGCTGTGATCTCATTCAGAGAGAACAGATGGGGAGGTCTGGTTTCTCAGGGCATTGGAACATCGATGCTTCAGATGGGAAATATAGTCAGAAATCCCAGGGTATGGATCGCGCCGACATTGGCATCAGCCATTACAGGTCCGATCGCAACGTGTGTTTTCAAATTGAAGATGAACGGGGCACCGGTTTCATCCGGAATGGGTACATGCGGATTTGTCGGACAAATCGGAGTATATACCGGCTGGGTCAATGATGTGGCTGCAGGTGCTAAAGCAGCGATCACTGCATTTGACTGGACTGGCCTGATGCTGATCTCTTTCGTGCTGCCCGCGATATTTTCGCTGATCATCCATGCCGGTGTCAGAAAGCTGGGCTGGGTCAAGGATGGTGACCTGAAACTGGATTAACAATATGAAGCAGGCGATTTCTCCGGAATTTGTGAAATAATTATTTTTCTGTAAGAAATAAAGAAGTCGGCCTGTTTATCACCATCATGTTGTAAGCTTTGAAATTTTTATATTCGCTTTTACTGAGCTCGACTGTATTTCGGAATGCTGCATCTTCAGCCAGCTGATTCTTTGATATGATGATTTTCATGCCCATTGGTGCAAAAAACGGGTTGCTGGCGATCCCTGACATTATTCCGACTGCGGGAGTATGAGCGTGCATCGGGTTGAGAACGCACAGATACAGCCTTTCAGTCTTGTTGATCTGATTAGTCAGAGAGATGTGTGTGATCGTATCATAAGGCAGCAGTCTTCCTTCGAAGATATGCTGGCTTTTGTCTGT
>CADCRD010000245.1 GCA_902803725.1 uncultured Eubacteriales bacterium | reverse complement strand
TCATAACGCCCAATTCTTCCCTGTAACCTCTGTGGTCCGAGTATTCAACCTGAATCGTATAGTATTCGACACCCGTTTCTGCTGCAAAAGAAGGAATGCTTGACGTAATGATCAGAAAGACTAAAAGCAGACTGATTATCCTCCTCATTATTCCTGATCTCCTTCCTCATATTCACTTATCATTTCAGCATAAAGCGATTTGTATGCATCAAGAAACCCGCCCGTGATCGCGTTGATAAAAGCTTCCTCCTTATAATTCACAATAGGTTTACCATCATACAGACTATAACTGAGAGAAACAGTTTCAACTCTTTTCTCTGCATTTTGGGCGTAATCCTTTATCATTTGCAGCAGCTCATCGCTTGACATATTTGTTTTGTCAAAATCCAGACCGGCGAATACATCTCTCATTTCCGGCGCGGTAATCTCATACTCAATCGTACGATCAGTAGTTTTCTTAACTTCGATCGTGACATGCCTGAATATGCTCTCCAGAACGCCTTCCCGGGATTTTTCAGTTTCACTTTGCGTATCTGAATTTTGCCCGACCGCTTTCACCTCATCCGGTCCGAAGATCGTTTCATTAATGGCATCCATATCAGTCTCATTAAACGCCTCGGCAACCTTTTGCGCATTATCTTCCACAATCTTATTTTGTTTTCTTCCGCAGCCGGCCAATAAGGATAAAGCCACACACACTATAATGACACACCGCATTCGTCTCATTTTGCTCTTCTCCCATCTTTTCTGTGTTTCCCATCAGCTGCCTTTTTAGCCGGACCCTCAAACACGGAATCAAATGTTCCTATAACGAACACCCTCGAGCGGGCATCGGTCTGAATCCGGTCTGTCAGGATCCGTCAGGCAAATTATTCATAATCTAATTATCTCATTATTTGTCTGAGAAAAATATTTAATTTTCACAAATGCTCTTCAGTTAATTCAGGATGTGGAGGGTAAATCTGCGGCTTTCGGATCTGCCGGGAATCATTTCAACCACTGCATACCAGAAGGTTAGCAATGTGTTATACTATAAAGGATATGGTGAACACATAGAGAGGATACGAAAATGGCAGGATACTTGGGATTTGAGGCCACCGATGCAAAGCCATTCATCTTCATCAGTTATAATACAGAGGACCAGGTCCGCCTCAGTAAAATCACAACGGCTTTGCGGGAGCATCAGATCAACATCTGGTATGACAACGGAATACATAGAATCTCAGATGAAGAATGGCAAGAGCAAATTGCCGTTCATATTCGTGATGCGGAAATTGTGTTTTTTTTCCTCACTCAGGGCATATTTGAAAAGAAAAGTTCCTTTGTCAGAAAAGAGTATGATCTGGCAACCCGTCATGCCAAAAAGATATGCATTGTAATGCTGGATGAAATCAACCCCGCGCTGATTCCTGCAAGGTATGATTTTTGGTGGGGAGATATCTGTAACAGGCAATGCATCGAGGCTACCCGTTTGTCAGAAGTCAGCATTGCCGACGAGATCTATAAAGAATGCTGCCGGGCGGGCATAGTCAATACAAATAAACAATCGCAGAGCGGAAGTTCCGGCTCGTCCACGCAGCCGGAGACCAGGAAAAAAATCCCCACGGCGATCATTGCAATACCCGTCATTTTCATCGTTTTAATAGGGATGTTGGGCTATCGCGCTTTAAGCGGCACAAGCAAAAGAACAGAAAAACCGCCGGCAACTATAACAGCAACTACATCGTCTGCGGGTACAGCAGATACGTCAACAGCTGCAGACACATCAGCTTCGAGCGACGCAGAGACGTCAACAGTTGCAGACACATCGGCTTCGAGCGCAGCAGATACATCAACAGTTGCAGACACATCGGCTTCGAGCGCAGCAGATACATCAGCAGCTCCGGAAGACGCATCGACTGCAGGCAGCATGCAGTCGGAGCACATCTACACGATTGATGACCTGCCCAAGTCTCTTCCGGACGATTTTCATTTGTTCAGAAATCACACATATGCCTTTTACGACGCGTCCCGATTTGGCTTTACAGATTACAAGCAGATTGCGGATTTCTGCCGGGAGCAAAGAGGACATCTGGCTGTAATCAATGACGCCGCAGAGAACTCTTATCTGTTTAAACTTCTCCGTGAAACTACTGATAGCACAGCTTTTTTTGGCTATTCAGATGAGGATAACGAAGGAGACTGGAAATGGTCAGACGGCGACAGCAGTTTTACGAACTGGACCACGTACGGCGACTGGAGTCTTCCCGACAATGG
>CADCRD010000244.1 GCA_902803725.1 uncultured Eubacteriales bacterium | reverse complement strand
CAGATGGCAAAAACCGGTATGCATTTCGGGAAAAACGTCACTTTTCTTCCGTCCTACGGCCCTGAAATGCGGGGCGGAACTTCAAACTGCACTGTGGTTATTTCTGATGAGGAGATAGGATCACCAAGCACCAATACACCCGATATGCTTGTGGCCATGAATCTCCCCTCCTTTGACAAGTTTGAACCCAGGGTGCAGCCCGGAGGGATCATGTTCTGTGACTCTACGCTGGTGGGCAAACAATCATCAAGGGAAGACATCCGATGTGAATATATTCCCGCCACCGGAATGGCGAATGACAACGATCTCTTCGGCTTTGCCAATGTGATCATGCTTGGATATATCCTCAGGGTCACCAAGATATTCGATTTTGAAGAATTCAAAAAGTTCCTCATATCCGCCATCCCGGCTTCAAAATCGGCTTTGGTCGAGAAAAATGAAAAAGCCCTGGAACTGGGATACAGCTACAAGGCTTGAATTATCATACCGTGGACGGGCATGTCAGACATGCCTGTCTTTTTTTCTTATTTGCTTTGCGAATTTTTCCAGTCTAAGCAGGCCTTCCGTCAAAATATCTCTCGGGCATGCAATGTTGACACGTATATAGCTGCCGTCTCCGCCAAACACCGAACCGTCAGAAACGTAAAGACCTGCCTCTTTTCTCATTTCACGGCAGAAAGCCGTACTGTCATTGGAAAGGCCACCTATATCGGCCCAGATGAGATAAGTTGCGTTTCCGTGTATCACCTTGATCTCAGGTATCCTCTTGTTTATGAACATCTCTGCAAATTTGCGGTTTTCATATACATATGCACGCAAGCTGTCCAGCCAGTCTTCACCTTCCCTGAAGGCAGCAATTGCGGCAGTACAGGCAAAACAGCTGGGCTCGGCCACTTCATCGGTGTTGATGGCGCGCCATACTTTATGGCGTTTTACAGGATCCGGCACGCATACCGCTGACGTCTGGATTCCGGCTATATTGAAAGTTTTAGTTGGAGAAATGCAGGTGATCGACACCGCTCTTGCCTCCTCAGATACAGAGCCAAAAGGCACATATTTATATCCCGGAGCCGTTATATCACAGTGTATCTCATCTGAAATAACGGTAACATTGTACCTGTCTGCAAGGCTGGCAACTTTCCTGAGTTCTTCCCGCGACCATATTCTCCCGCACGGATTGTGTGGGTTGCAAAGGATCATAAGCGTAGTCTGAGGGTCGGACATCTTCTTTTCCAGATCTTCGAAATCCATCGAATATGTTCCGTCCCCCATAACAAGACGGTTTTCAAGCACTCTCGCGCCGTTATTAAGGATACTGTTGAAAAAAATATGGTATACGGGCGTCTGGATTATAACGTTTTCATTGGGTGTGGTGAGTTTTCTGACACAGGACGAGATCGTAGGAATGATACCTGTACTGAACATCAGCCATTCCTTCTTCATGGCATAGTTATGCCTGTCCATCCACCAGCCGATGTATGCCTCATACCATTCATCAGGAATCATGGTATATCCGTAGATCGGATGGGCAGCTCTGTCAGCGATTGCCTGTGAAACAGCGGGAGCTGTTTCAAAATCCATATCAGCTACCCACATAGGTATCTCATCACCCTGAATGTTCCACTTTACCGAATCTGTTCCCCTTCTGTCTATGATCCTGTCAAAATCGTATTTCATCGGATCAACTCCTCTCACCTGTTCCATTCTGGTCTGTCTGATCTTTTGTCGATCCTTTCCGCCTGGAACGCCGTAAGCGAGGGATCGATCCTGTCCTTTTCCAAGATCAGTTCTCCTATCCTGTCGGCTTTGACGACCCCTTCCGACGGGTTGAATATACTGTCGATACTGCCGTCAAGACTTGCATCTACCGAACTGTACTCAAAGGCCAGATTGGTTGTCATCATCCTGCAGTTGATAAGCTTCAGTCCTTCAACATAGCACAGTCCCTGCAGGCTGTCGATTACGCAGTTTTCAAATACAATGTTCGAAGAGTTCCAGGCGAGGTATTCGCCCGAAATATATGAGTCAATCACTTTTACGTTCTTGCAGTTCCAGAATGCGTCTTTCGTCAGCAGCTTTGAGTTCCTGATAGTAAAATTCTGACATCCGTCAAAACAGTACCTGCCGTCAAGGACCAGATTATCGATCTCCAGCCCGTCGGAATTCATTGCGAAGTAATCTCCTTTGGCGGTTACATTCTTTAGCTTTATTTTTCTGCAGTTCCATAAAGTCTCCTGGGCATCAGTGATCTGTACATCTTCCAGCATTATGTCAGACGACCTTCTGAAATTTTTCGGAGACTGTATAACTACATTTT
>CADCRD010000243.1 GCA_902803725.1 uncultured Eubacteriales bacterium | reverse complement strand
CGAATAAATAAGGCTTGTCCCCTTGTCATTACTGTCAAAAAAGGGTAAAATATTACGATTGTAACTATATAGGGAAAAATAACTAAAATGAGGTGGCAAATTATATGAAAGCAACACTAAAGAAAATCATGGCGGTACTTATCATTATCGTTCTGGCTCTGGGCTGGTACGGCATGATAAAAGGGCTCGGTCCTGTAAAGCCTCTTTCGGAGAGCATGCAGCTGGGCCTGGATATCAAGGGCGGAGCTTACGTCGTAATGGAAGCCCAGGACGTTGAAAAGTACAGTGATGAAGAGCTCAGAGATCTGATGGAACAGACTCAGGCAGTCATTTCAAAGCGTGTCGATGCCATGGGCATAGCAAATCCGAATGTTACCATAGAAGGAAAAAAGCGCATCAGAGTTGAGATGCCGGGAGTGGAAGACGCCGATGAGGCTCTCGAACAGATAGGAAAGACTGCTCAGCTGAGGTTTACACTGTCGAACCAGCAATTCGTAATGGACGGCAGCAATATCAAAGATGCCAGCATGGGAACTGACCAGCAGCAGGGTGGTTTCGTTGTCAATCTGAAATTTGACAGTCAGGGAGCGAAGGCATTTGAAAAGGCTACGTCTGAAGCATCCAGCGGCACCCTGACATCTACATATCCTCAGGAAGACAATGTTGCGGATAATGCGATCGTTATACTTCTGGATAACGAGATCATATCTGCTCCGACCTGTGAAAAGACCATAGTGGGTGACGGATGTGAGATCACAGGAAGTTTTTCCAAAGAAGAAGCAACTAATCTGGCAGCTCTTATCAGGGGCGGATCTCTGCCGGTCGAAATGAAGGAAATAACATCTTCTGTTCAGACAGCGCAGATCGGTCTGAACGCTCTCGAAAAGAGCGTCATGGCCGGTATCATAGGTCTTGCTCTTGTATTTCTGATCATGCTGATCGGTTATCGTATCATGGGTATTGCCGCTGATATTGCTCTGGCACTGTATGTGTTCATTGTTCTGGTAGTCATGGCTGCTTTTGGAAATGTACTTACCTTGCCGGGGATCGCAGGTATCATCCTGGCTATTGGTATGGCAGTCGATTCCAATGTTATCATATTCACCAGGATCAAAGAAGAAATAGCGCACGGCAAGAGTGTCCGGTCTGCTGTGCAGTCCGGTTTCAGAAGGGCTCTCGGAACTGTAATAGACGCACAGGTTACGACTCTGATCGCAGCAGTTATACTTTACCAGATCGGTACGAGCTCTGTTAAAGGCTTTGCCTTCACACTGCTGCTAGGTATCATCGTCAGCATATTCACAGCTGTCGCAGTCACTCAGCTGTATCTGAGCCTGTTTGCCGACAGTGAGAAATTGTCGGGCATGGCCATGTTTGGCATGAACGAAGACGGATCTCAGAAAAGACTGCTCAAAAAGAACTTCAGATTCATTGCCAACAGAAAGAAATTCTATGCGGTCAGCCTTGCCATCATCATTTTAGGCACAGGATTCTTCGCATTCAGGGGATTCAATAAAGGTATCGACTTTACAGGCGGAACTATGTTCCAGATCGATATGGGAAAACATGTTCAGCAGGATACAGTAAAGGATTCCCTTGAAAAACTGGGTATAGATAATGCTAACATAGTATATTCCGGAGACGGAAACAGAGAAGTTATAATAAGAACGACCAAGGCTCTTGATAATGCCGGACGTAAGGAGGTATTGAGCGGACTTCAGAAGGAGTACAAATTCGACGACGATGATGTTCTGGCTCAGGAACTCTTTGGCCCTTCAGTCGGAAGAGAACTTTCGAAAAATGCAGTCAAAGCCGTTTTGCTCGCTGCACTGGGCATGCTGATCTACATCAGACTCAGATTCAGAAAATGGAAATTCGGTGCTGCAGCCATATTGGGAGTTCTCCACGACGCACTCGTTCTGATGACCTTCTATCTGGTGTTCAGAGTAACTGTGAACAACCCGTTCATAGCCGCTGTGCTGACGGTAGTAGGTTACTCGATCAATGACACCATCGTTGTGTTCGACCGTATCAGAGAAAATAACAAATATATGCGTAAAGGCGGATTAGCCGAGATAATAGATGTATCAGTAAATCAGACGCTGTCCCGTTCGATCATGACATCAGTGACGACAATAGTCGTAATGGTGCCTCTCCTGCTGATGGGCGGAGCGGCACTCAGAGAATTCACATTGCCGCTGATGGTCGGTGTGCTGGCAGGTACTCTGTCATCGATATTCCTCTGCAGCCCTCTGTATTATGAACTTGCCACATTCCGCAGGGGTTCAAAGTACCAGAGAGAGGCTCTCAAGGCACAGAAAAAGGCTGTGAAAAAACAGCTTACAGACGCGGATGATCCTTCGGTCGCTGACGCGGACGCTCTGGCCAGAGCCGAGGCTAAGGTGGCAAAGAGCAAAGAAAACATCCAGGAGGAAGTCGGTGGTGAAGGAGCAGATGATCTGATCATACCAAAAGTAAACACAACAGCTAAAAAGACGGACGTATACAAAGGCAAGAAAAAGCAGTCGCGCAAATCGCGCAAACAAAGCAAATAAATTTTTAAGAAAACTAAGGTATCGGCTTTCATGCCGGTACCTTAATATGACGTTAGAATAAGAGAGATCAGGTGAAACTATGGAAAGCAGACAGGAATTTCTCGACTACATCAGACAATTCAATGAAGGTTATGACCTTGAACTGATAGGTCATGCTTATGATGTGGCTGCAAGACAGCACGAAGGACAGGTAAGAAAATCCGGAGAGCCGTATCTGATCCATCCCGTGGCTACGGCCAAGATCCTGGCCGAACTTGGTATGGATGACAGCGCGCTGGTAGCCGGTCTGCTTCATGATGTCGTGGAAGACACCGATTACACTATGGAAGATCTCGTAAGTGAGTTTGGCGAAGAGATCGGCGTAATGGTCGATGGTGTCACAAAGCTGGGCAATATCGTTTTTGATAACAAAGAAAAGAGGCAGGTCGAAAATCTGAGAAAGATGTTCCTGGCCATGAGCCGTGATATAAGGGTCCTGATAATAAAACTGGCAGACAGGCTTCATAACATCCGCACTATGCAGTACATGGAGCCCCGGAAGATCCATGACAAATGTCAGGAAACTCTGGAAATATATGCTCCTTTGGCAGCTCGTCTGGGGATGTATGGAATAAAGTCCGAATTTGAAGATACGGCTATGATGTATCTTTATCCTGAAGACTACAAAATGATCGAGGAATCTCTTAACGACAGAAATGCCCGCAGACAGGAACTGATAGATCATATCACTTCTGAACTGAAGGATACTCTGGATGACATGGGTATCAGATATACTGTGGCCGGCCGTTCCAAGCATATCTACAGCATATTTAAAAAGATGAAATATCAGCACAAGAATCTCGATGAGATATTTGATCTGAATGCAGTCAGGATCATCGTCGAATCGATCAGAGACTGTTATGCTGTTTTAGGTATTGTTCATACTATGTGGACACCGATCCCGGGGAGATTCAAAGACTATGTTGCGATGCCAAAACCAAATATGTATCAGTCGCTTCATACGACTGTCATAGGTGATGAAGGCATACCGTTCGAGATACAGATCAGGACGTATGAGATGCACAGGATCGCCGAGTATGGTATTGCTGCACACTGGAAATACAAAGAAGGAATATCGAAAGATAAAGAAGAGGTCAAACTGGCCTGGCTGCGCCAGGCTCTGGAATGGCAAAAGGAAACGAATGATCCCAGAGAATTCATGGAATCGCTGCGTGTTGATCTGTTTTCGAGTCAGGTATTCGTCTTTACTCCGGCCGGTGATGTAATTGAGCTTCCTGCCGGATCTACACCTTTGGATTTTGCTTTTAAGATCCACACTGATGTGGGCGCAAAGTGTATCGGAGCCAAGATCAACGGCAGGATGGTCCCTATAGATCATGTGCTCAAGAACGGGGATATCATCGAGATCATGACTTCTCCGAATGCCAGCGGGCCGTCTATAGACTGGCTCAAGATAGTAAAGAGCAGCACGGCAAGAACGAAAATAAGACAGTGG
>CADCRD010000242.1 GCA_902803725.1 uncultured Eubacteriales bacterium | reverse complement strand
TAACACATGTTATCGTCTCCTGTGTGATGCCATTATCCAGATCTTCAAGAAGCTCTGCTCTTTTTTCAGCTATACGCTGTCTTTCCTTTTCTCTTGTTTTTTCGATGTTTGGCAGCTGATATTTTGAAAACAACAGGGGAGTTTGTCCACTTATAAATCTGCAGATCTCAGCAGCCACGTGTTCTCCGCTGTCAGACACATCATCAACAAGGCCATGCACATAAAGAGCGTTGCCGCATACAAAAATACTGTCGGCAAATTCATGGGATGCTGCGGCAGTTCCGTTAACATAGCTGAAAACATGAGGGTTTTTATGATCGATGAGAGAGTTTTCCGGGATGAGTCCGACAGAAAGAATGACTGTATCGCAGGGAATATATCTGCCATCTGAAAGAGTAACACCGGTGACTCTTTCAGTCCCATGGATCTCGCTTACACCGGTATCAAAGTACAATGGAATATCGAAATCTTTGACACACTGTCGGATGTTCCGGGAAAGACCGCCGGAAATTCTGTCTATCTCAACTATACACTTCACTTCAACACCTTCGAGAGTCAGTCTTCTTGCCATGATCAAGCCGATATCACCGGATCCGACTATTACAGCTGAATTTCCGATAATTAAATTATGTAAATTGACCAGAGCCTGGGCTGTTCCGGCTGTATAGACACCTGCAGGTCTCGTTCCCGGGATATAAGCTGCTCCTCTCCCGCGTTCCCTGCAGCCGGTAGCCAAAAGAACGGCTTTGGCATCAACCTCCAGAGTCCCGTTTGCTGTTGCGATCGCGGCATGCACGTTATATCCGTTTTTTTTATCTTCGCTGTCTGTGACCGGAGCGAGTCTGGTAACGGTAGCTTCTGTAATGTAATTTTCACGCTGTTTTTGCAGTTTTTGTATATATACATCTGCATATTCAGGTCCTGCTATGTTTTTGCCTAATTTCATCAGCCCGAATCCATCATGTATACATTGAGGCAACAGGCCGCCAAGACTGTCAGATCTTTCACAGAGCAGCAGATCTTCGATCCCCATCTCATAGAGTGAATCCAGAGCTGCCATTCCCGCAGGTCCTCCGCCGATAATAAGAACATCTTTTTTCATCTTGTTCTCCTTGTAAACAATTCACTTCCCTTGCCCTGCAAAGTAAACTTCAAAGGATCTATGCCGCGTTCTCTTCGCAGCAGTTTTACTATCTCAGCAGTGCAGAAGCTGCCTTGACATCTGCCCATTCCAAGTCGTGTTCTGTGTTTGATCCCGCGCAGGGTAGGTGTTGCTTTGATCGATGTTATCCTGTCGTAGACGGCGAGTATCTCATTTGCGGTCACACTCTCGCACCTGCATATCTGCTGAGAAGCACCTGACATCTTTTCATATGGAAAGCTTTCAAGTGCAGGCTTGGGTCTTCTCAATCTGCTGGTATCAAGCTTTACCATATCACAGACATCTTCGGCGATAGGGAAGCTGGCTGTGAGCCCCGGAGATTCAATGCCCAGAAGAACGATAAACCCCGGCAAAAGCTCTCTGATAAGGAAATCATTGTAATCATTTCCGTTAACCCTGAGTTTTGGCCTTATCCCCGAGAAGCTGCGTATTATCGACTGCTTCGTAAAACCCGGCAGCAGCTTTTTGCCTTCTTCAAACAGCTGCTCCATGACATCATGAGTTGTGCTGTAATCAGCATCGTTCATTTTTTCATTCAGGTATTCGCTGGATGGACCGATCATTATATTACCGTCTATGGTAGGTGTAAGATGTATCCCCAGCACATCTGCACCGGGTCTGACGGCAGGATATACAGGCATGTCTATGGTTCCGAAATACGGATCTGCAATGTGATATTCACCACGGCAGGGGACGATCTCGAAATCGCTTATCCCTAAAAGCCTGCAGATCCCGGCAGCACCCAGACCTGCACAGTTGATGATATAAGGCGCACTATACATATACTCTCTTTCGCCGAATTCATCCGTATATGTTATTGTTGCTATATAATTGTTCTCACGCCGTGATGATTTTTTACTTGTGTGTATATTTGCAGTATTATGCTGAGATTCTGGATCAGCTGATTCAAGGGAGCGGACATTTGCTTCGAAATAAAAATCACATCCGCAAAGATGAGCTGCCTCCGCCAGTGCAATAGTATATTTAAAAGGATCCGTTATCGCCGTATCGGGAGAGTAAAGGGCAGGCATGCCCCTGAATGATTTCTTTTCTGCCCTGACACCATTTTCAGAAGCTTGTGCAAGAAGCCCGTCAACAGCGCTTTCATCTTCGTTTGTCAGAGCCACGACATATTTGCCGGTTTTTTTGTATGGGATCCCAAAACGGTCAGCGACTTCTTCAAAGCCGGCTGATCCTCGCACACAATATGCAGCCTTTAAAGAGCCGGGAGGATTGTTGAATCCAGCATGAACCACACCTGAATTTCTGGCGCTCGTTTCAAAGCAGACATCAGGATTTTTCTCAAAGACACAGACTTTAAGGCCGTTTGCCGAGAGCCTGTATGCTATTGCCGAGCCGACTGCACCGGCTCCTATAATAATCACATCATATTCTTTCATACTTCAATTATAATATTCCTTTGCCAAGATGTCACTAAAATGATACAATCTTTTAAGCATAAAAACGGAGGTACTTGGAATGTTTGACACAGATGCCGGAATAATGGTCCCGGGAGGCGGTACAGTCAAAGGATCAGATGTCAAAGGCGGAGTTACCGTCTGCGATCTCAGAGGCAAGCCGCAAACACTCAGACGGTCTAGAGTGACCAGTGAAAAAGAATATCATATGCTGAAATTCGGGAACGGAACGATGTTCTATTGCCTGCCGTATCTCAGCATTATGATATGGGACAGGGATCATGGAGAAATCGGCGAAATTGATGCCATGGATATCAAACCCGGCGACAAAGTTCTGGGGTTCAGAAACGACAGGCTCATCGAAATACCTGTTGAAGATTCTTTGTCTGTAACCATATACAACAAAAAGCATCTTAACATGCCGAAAAAAGTCAAGATGTTATTTCTTGAAACATATGAAGATATGCCGATAGTTGTCAACGAAGTCGTTATCGGCATGGTAAAACAGCTGAGAAACATAAAAGAATTGCCGCTTGACGCAGCATTGATGCAAGGATAACAAATAATAGACATAAAAAAGAAGAAATGATCAAGGCAGATCCTGAAAAAGACAATCGCACAAAATGCGGATGTTTTTTTCTGTTATATATGCTATAATTTTTAGCGTAAGTCAATCAGTTGCAATAGCAATAGCTTTGTTAAAAGAAGAATGATTGTATTGAAATTTAAACTTAAAATTT
>CADCRD010000241.1 GCA_902803725.1 uncultured Eubacteriales bacterium | reverse complement strand
ATTTGCATTCGGACCGTTTATCAGCATGGGTTTTCTGCTTGAAATGGTTCGGCAGGGTCTTTTCTGATCTCGATTTGTTTTGCAATGATCGTGAATGATTGTATGTTGTTGCGAAATAATATTTGTTTTAATGTCGATTGTCACCGATTGTCGATCATATTCTATTGTCTGAATCGTCCGTGTCTGCTAAAGTGGCATCAGCCGGCGATGTGTAAACTATTTATGAGAGGCATTTGAAAGACTGACAACGGAGGTAAGAGACATGATGAGTTATGAATTGTTCAAAACGCTGGTAGAAGATCAGATAAAGGATTATCTTCCGCAGGGCTTTGCGTTTCACGAAGTAAAAATCCATACTGTATTCAAGACAAATGAAAAGCTGGACTGTATGACACTGGTTCCTGCGGGCAATACAGATATGGTTATGTGCCCTACGGTATATCTGAATGAGAGATATGAGGAGTTTAAATATTGCCAGGATCTCGATCAGGTACTCAGGGAGATCGCATGGGTATATATAAATTATCAGACCATCATTCCGGAGGATTTTGATTTCGGATTTGAAGGCAGGAAGGATAAGATCATGATGTGTGTCGTAAACACTGATAAGAATGAAGATATGCTGAAAAATCTCCCTCACAGGAATATTCTTGATTTTTCTGTAATGTACAGAATCGTCATGAATGCCAGCGATACAGGACTTGATACTGTTGCAGTGACCCATGAAATGGCTGAGCTTTTAGGAGTCACGGAAAAGGAACTCTTTGAAATGGCTGCTGAAAATGCAAAGGCTATATTGCCGATGAAGGTATTCACACTGAAAGAAGTTGCAGAAAAAGAAATGATGACAAGAGAGCAGCAGGAGGCATATATAAGGAACAGCGGAGAACCATTTGTCGTTACGACTGAACTGATGCTGCAAGGTGCAGGTTTTCTCGCACAGCCTGAGGTCTTAAAGTCGATCTCAAAAAGGATAAATGACAGCTATTATGTTATTCCTTCATCTATAAATGAGTTTCTGGTGTCTCCTGCCAGATTCACAGATCCCTGTTTTATCAGAGATACACTGCGTATGGGCAATTCATCTGTAACATCTGAAAAGGAGATCCTTTCCGATAATATATACTATTATGACAGGAAGGAAGAACGTCTGCGAATAGCATGAATATCGCCGCAAATGGGCATATAAATACAGGTTCAAAAAAGTTGCGGCCCGATCACATACATGCTAAAATTCATTATATGATGGAAATAATCTGAGAAAGGAGTTTCTAAATGAAAGATCTTGTTCATAAGATGAGAGTGGCTGTAGTGCAGGCTGCACCAATACTGTTCAACAAAAAAGCAACAACAAAAAAAGTAGTGAATATCGTTAGAGAAGCCGGCAGACAGGGGGCGCAGCTGATCGTATTTCCGGAATCATTCATTCCATGTTATCCGCTGGGACTGACATTCGGTTTTACTGTCGGACAGCGCGATGAAGCTCAGCGTGACGACTGGAAGGTTTACTATGACAATTCCGTCGTAGTGCCCGGTGAAGAAACGCAGATGATCGCGAAGGCGGCAGCAGAGGCAAAAGCATATGTAAGCATCGGTATGACAGAACGTGATGAAACGCATTGTTCGCTGTACTGCACCAATCTGATATTCTCACCGGAAGGCGAACTGGTTTATCATCACCGCAAGATAAAACCCACAGGTGCTGAAAGATATATCTGGGCCGATAATCAGGATAAGGACAAACATTTCCCTGTAATAGACACACCATTCGGAAAGATGGGCAGTCTGATCTGCTGGGAAAACTACATGCCGCTGGCAAGAGCAGCTCTCTACAAGAGGGGGGTCGCTATGTATCTGGCACCAAATACAAACAATAATCAGGAATGGCATGACACAATAAAACATATCGCAGTGGAGGGGCATGTATATGTCTTCCACGCGAATATGTATGTAACAAAGGATATGTATCCGGATAACTTCCATTGCCCGGATGAATATGCAAAACTTCCGGATGTTCCTTTGACAGGCGGCAGCTGCATAGTCGATCCGTTTGGTCACTATATCAATGAACCTGTATGGAACAGAGAAGCGATCATCTATGCTGATATCGATCCTAATGAAGTTCCCCGCAGCCGTATGGAATTTGACGCGACAGGGCACTATTCGAGAGATGATCTTCTCGAATTAGTGATCCATGACTGATCGTGTTTGCTGCCTTATGTGATCAGGTGAGATAGCGAAGATATTCTTCCATGATGTTAACGCTGGCGCTGGCACCCAGCCTGTCTGCGCCGGCTTCAATAAGAGAATGAGCCTGAGCCAGTGAGTGTATCCCGCCACTGGCTTTTATTTTTATGTTGTCTGAAACAGCTGAGCGCATCAGTTTCACGTCGCGGACTGTTGCGCCTGATGTTTTTCCTTCAGGCGGTGATGCAAAACCTGTTGATGTTTTGACGAAATCAGCACCTGCTCTTTCTGCAGCCCGGCATGCACTGACGATTTCATCATCCGTAAGAAGACAAGTTTCAATGATCACTTTGAGAACAGCATCATTATCTGTGCATATTGACGAAACAGCGGCGATGTCATCTGTCACATACTCTGTATCGCCATCTTTCAGCGCACCGATATTTATTACCATATCTATCTCATCAGCGCCGGCAGCGCAGGCCGCATCTGCTTCATAAGCCTTTGCATCCGAAGCCATGGCGCCCAGCGGAAAGCCGACCACAGACGTTACTTTGACGCTTGAATCTTTGAGAAATGAGGCTGCCAGTCCGGTATTGCATGAATTTACGCATACTGAATAAAACGAATACTTTTTCGCCTCTTCGCAGAGTTTTATGATATCGCTTTTTTTAGCATCGGGTTTCAGCAGTGTATGATCAAAATATATATTCAGCGAATTCATTTTTTATTTAACCTTTCTTTTTTCAGTCTGATATTTCAGCCGAAAATCCTGCACGCAAGATCGCAGCCGGTCGGTGTGCATGCACATCCTCCGAGAGCTGTTTCCCTCAGTTCCATGGGAAGTGATTTTCCTACTGCCAGCATTGAATCAACCATCTCGTCAAAAGGAACAGGATGGGTTATGCCGGCAAGTGATAATTGTGCTGCAGTATACGCGTTTGTCACGCCGATGGCATTACGGCTCTGGCATGGCGATTCGACCAGCCCGGCGATCGGATCACAAACAAGTCCCAGAATATTGGATATAGCAAATGCTGCTGAGTTAAGGCATTCTTCGGCAGTTCCTCCCAGCATCTCGGTCACGGCTGATGCAGCCATTGCGGATGCAGCTCCGACTTCGGCCTGGCAGCCGCCTTCTGCGCCGGCCACTGAGGCGTTGCGCATGAATAAATATCCGACGGCACCGGCATTGAGCAGAGCATGCAGCATCGCATCCTCATCCATAGCATTTTCTTCAGCAAGAGCGAACAGCGCTCCGGGCACCACGCCGGATGATCCTGCTGTAGGTGCTGCGACGATCAGGCCCATGGTGGCATTTACTTCGAGTACACTCTGAGAGTAAGCGATCGCTTTTGTCAGTAAAGGACCGCACAGCTTTTTGTCCGATTCCATGACCTTTTTTGCTTCTCCTCCGATGAGCCCTCCTATGGAACGTATAGGATCCTGAATGGATGATTTTGTGGATCGGTCCATTATTTCTAAAGATACTTTCAGACGCATGAGGATATCTTCTCTTTTGTTTTCTGTTTCTGCAATTTCGCGCCTGAGCATTATCTCTGAGATCGGAACGCCGTGTTCACTGCACAGACCGAGAAGTTCTTTTCCGTTTTTGAAATCCATCGATTATCTTCACAAGACCCTTCAGGCGGTCTTGTTCTCCTTTCCTGATATTGCAAAGATATACTGTTTCAGATCTGAACGAGCTTGACATTTTCGATCTTGTCGAACTGCGCGATCTCCTTCACTACATATTCGGGGATCGCTTCATCTGACTGAATAACTGTATAAGCCGTCTCTCCTTTGTCTTCTCTGAACAGATCCATGAATGCGATATTGACGTTGGCTTCGGCCAGACATTTTGTGATGTGCGCAGCCACTCCCGGACGATCGATCTGTCTGACTATGAGAGCGCTGTATTCTCCGGTGAAGTCAACATCTATATCGTTGAATTTTGTCAGTTTTATCTTTCCGCCGCCCACGGAAACACCACGTACCTGAAAGGTATAACCGTTGCCATCGTCCATGAATATGTCGGCAGTATTGGCATGTTCTGTTTCCGTTTTTTCATCAACTGTGAATTCATATCTGAATCCTGTCTCTTCGGCGATCCTGAATGAATCACGTATCCGTTCATCGTCCGGAGAAAATCCCATTATTCCTCCCAGCAGTGCCTTGTCTGTACCGTGCCCCTTGTAGGTTTTTGCAAAAGAGCCGTACAGTGTGAAGCGGACGAATGCGGGGACAGAAGGCTTGAATATCTTTCTGGCCAGCAACGCCATGCTGGCAGCACCGGCTGTATGTGAACTGGACGGACCGATCATATTAGGACCTATTACATCAAAAATGCTTATGAATTCCATGTTCTCCTCCTTTAATGTGAGCCGCTTATCTGCACCTTCTATCGGTGGTCATAGCGGACATGTTTATTGATTATATTTTACAATTATTTGTGCAGTTAAGCAATGTAATGACGCGGGTTTGCTGTTTGAAAAATAACAAAAGGCAATATTGATAAACTGATAAAATGAACTCTGTGTGAAGTGTTTGACGCAGCAGACGAATAATAATACAATAATGTCCGTTAACAGAAAGGAATACATGATCAATATGAGTTGTGATATTAAAAAAAGAATAGTGCTGATAGTTCTGGCCGTTACGGTATCGGTCGCGGTGGCCTGCTTCATTTCTCAGCAGAACGTTTATGCAGCGGATAAGGGGACTTATCTTATAAAAGTCAACACGAAAAAGAATGTGGTGACGGCTTATAAAAAGAGCATTATAAACGGAAAGAAAAAGTATGTCCCGATCAGGGCCATGGTGGTATCGTGCGGCAGGGCGACCAGCAGATCCAGCACAACACCGGCCGGCAGTTATCGTATGAGCGACAAATCAAAATGGGGACTGCTCTACGGAGGCGTATGGGGAAGATATACCGTCAGATTTTACAGGGACTATTTGTTTCACACTGTTGCTTACAGAAACCGTCATGATCCGAAGAGCCTTTATGTAAGCGAATACTACAAGCTGGGCAGAAAAGCTTCGGCGGGTTGTGTGCGCATGCAGTTTATCGATGAACAATGGCTGTACAACACATGCCCGAAGGGAACCAGAGTGATCGTATACAAGAGCAGCAAAGCCGGTCCGCTGGGCAAGCCTGAAAGAGTCGGATTCAACAAAAAAGCAAAACTCAAAAGAAAGTACGGCACATACTACGAACCGACAGATCCGGTAAAAAAGAATAAAGGGTATAATCTTAAGGCACCGGCAATAAAGGTAAGTTATCCTGCTGATATACGCGTAAATACTGCGGGTGAGGAACAGAAAGCGGGAAGAAAGCCGGCAGGCACAGCAGCTGATCCTTTGAAATTCACTATCAGATACGGCAGCAGATTTGACCCGAAAAAAGGTGTCAGTGCAAAAGACAGGCGTACATTCCAGGATCTGACTTCAAAAGTAAAATACAGGATATTCGCAAGGACGGAAAAAACCGATGAACAGGGAAATGATGTATACGGCTGGGAGAAAGTGACATCAGCAGACACCTCAAAGGAAGGAGCTGTCTACAGGATCGAATACAAATGCTATTATAAATATTGCAGCAAATATACAGGAAAGATCTTCTCTGAGATCACCATAGGCGGAAAGACGAATGATGACAGTCCGGATTATGATGATGAAGAAGAACTGAATGAAATGATCGATGATCCCGGCGATGATCTCGGTGAATAATTATACAAAAAAATTTATAAAATGCTGGACAACGAATCAAATATCATATAATATGGATGCAGTAAAAGAGCCGGTCATGCATGTGCTGTACCGGAAAACAGTAAAAAGATAGGAGACTGAAAAATGAGTGTTAGTTTAAAAGGAAGAAGCTTTCTCACCCTGATGGATTTTACACCTGAAGAAATAAGATATCTGCTGGATCTTGCGCATGAACTGAAGGCAAAGAAAAAACAGGGCATTATCGGTGAGACGATGAAAGGAAAAAACATCGCGATTATTTTTGAAAAAACATCCACGAGAACGAGATGCTCATTTGAAGTAGGCTGTAAGGATGAAGGCGGTCATGTCACATTCATAGATCCGGACAGTTCCCAGTTTGGAAAGAAGGAATCAGTCGAAGACTCGGCAAAAGTGCTGGGAAGATTCTTCGATGGTATAGAGTACAGAGGATTCAGCCAGGAACTGGTTGAAGACCTTGCAAAATATTCGGGTGTCCCGGTATGGAACGGTCT
>CADCRD010000240.1 GCA_902803725.1 uncultured Eubacteriales bacterium | reverse complement strand
GATGAAGGGATCAGGCTATATGAGGCCGGTGCGGCTCCGAAGATACTGATGTCAGGAGACGATGGCCAGGTTGAATACAATGAGGTGGCTGCCATGGCAGCTTATGCAGAAGATGCAGGAGTCAGCAAAAAGGATCTGTTTCTGGATCATGCGGGTTTTTCAACTTATGAGTCCATGTATCGCGCCCAGTATATCTTTGGGGTAAAACGCGCGATCGTGGTAACACAGAAATATCATGAGTACAGAGCTCTTTATATCGGGCAGCGGCTGGGCATGGATGTGAGAGGTGTAAGCGCTGCGGATATAAACTATGCGTTTCAGGGCTTCCGTGATATCCGGGAGGTCATGGCGCGGGATAAGGATTTTCTGCAGTGTATCTTTTGGCCAAAGCCCACATATCTCGGGGATAAGATAGATATTAAAGGTGACGGCAGACAGACACGATAAGTATGATGACTTTAAAATAATCAAGCGAAGTGAAAGAAGTGAAAAAGGAGGTAAAAAGATGGCTTTCAAAAGACTTATAATCGAGATCGGACAGGGTGTGGATATGCACGGCGGAGATCAGAACAACGCCGTAAAGAAAGCGACAGAGGATGCTATACATCACTGCTGCATGGCAGGAATATCCGAGATTTTTGATATCAAGGACAGAAAGAAAGAAGCAAAGATCAGAGCTGACATATATGCTCCTCATCCGGAAGAAGTCGATCCGGCTGTAGTAACTGATTACCTGCACTGGTGGGTCGTGGATGCACACGTTCATCAGGGCGGAGCTAATCCGGAAGGCATAGCTCTGAATGGTGCCGAAAAGACAGAGATCACGATCGCACTGGTCGTGCTGACTGTATATGTAGCTGTCGATTAGTGTTTGAACAGATCTGCACCATCAACTGAACTGGCTGTTGTACAGGTGTGCATAATACCCGTCATCGGCCAGCAGTTCTTCATGAGAACCTTGCTCGACGATGCCGCCATTTGCCATTACAAGGATGTGGTCGGCATCTTTTATTGTTGAAAGGCGATGAGCAATGACAAAGCTCGTGCGCCCCTTCATCAGATTTGCCATAGCCGACTGGATGATCCTTTCTGTTCTGGTGTCGACAGAAGAGGTGGCTTCGTCGAGGATCAGGATCGGGTTGTCCGCCAGCATCGCGCGCGCGATCGTCAGCAGCTGTTTCTGCCCCTGCGATATATTGCTCGCCTCCTCGTTTATCACGGTGTCGTAACCCTGAGGCAGAGTCGTGATGTAATGGTGTATGTGAGCAGCTTTGGCTGCCGCGATGATCTCATCTTCTGTTGCGTCAGGCGTGCCATAGCGGATATTGTCTCTGATCGTGCCCGAAAACAGCCATGCATCCTGCAGGACCATTCCAAACAGTGCCCGAAGATCGCTGCGGGAGTAATCCTTGATATCATGATGATCGATGAATATATCTCCGCCGTCAAGTTCATAATAACGCATCAGAAGCTTGACTATCGTTGTCTTGCCTGCACCGGTATGGCCGACGATGGCTACGCGCGAGCCCGGCTTTGCAACATAATCAAAGTCTTCGATGACTGTTTCGCCCGGAACATAACCGAATTTTACATTGCGGAAGCTTACTTCGCCTTTGTGAGCGACAGCATCGAATTTGATCTTAGACGGATCTTCACTGCCGAAGGCGTCTTCTTCCTCCTCTTCTTCTATCAGTTCAAAGATCCTCTCAGCAGCTGCGGCCGTCGACTGCAGCAGATTCATAACGTTGGCAACTGTCTGAACCGGATTGTTCAGATTGCGGACGTAAAGCAGGAATGTCTGGATGTTTCCTATCGAGATCACATTATTAAACGCGAGATATCCTCCCAGTATGCACATGGCAACGTATCCGAGATTGCCCACAAAAGCTGTAAGAGGCATCATGAGGCTGGAGAAGAACTGTGATTTCCATGCTGAATTTCTCAGATTTTCATTTATCTCATCGAACTCGGCGGTTGTCTGTTTTTCGCGTCCGAATGCCTTTATGATCGTATGCCCTGCATACATCTCCTC
>CADCRD010000239.1 GCA_902803725.1 uncultured Eubacteriales bacterium | reverse complement strand
GGCTTCAGCCAGAAACAGACCCAGTGAAAAATCTCTGTATTCCGGCAGCGAATAGTCCATCAGCATATAAAACACTTTATCTTCATCCGTGAGAACAAGACTGCCGATCGCTATTCCTGCAGGATCCCCCTGACAGGTGACCATATAACAGGTGTCTGTTGATACTTTCCCCTCCTGAGGGGACAGCTTTATTTCCGGGAAAAAGCGCTTTATTTCACTATACTGCCGCCTCAGCGTATACTGCAGAAAACCATCCTCCGGGTCCAGACTCACCAGCTCATATTCCCTGCCCGTGTGCCGCATCTTCCACAAAAACCTTATATTGATCAGTGCGAGGCACAGATTCATCAGGGCGGTGGGATATGTGTGAATGATGAGAGCATAGATCATAAATATAATACTGCCTGCAGTATTGACAACACGCAGTCTGAAAACAGATGTCATCAGAAATGACACCAGCACTATAGCAGATCCGATATATCCGACAGCTTCTGTCATCATATGTGTACTCATTCAGTTACCTTCCTTCAGACTGGCCTTCGACAAAACTGTGAAGATATTCTTTTTGTCCCTGCAGCATACAAAGAGAAATGCTGGCTCCCTGCTCGAAGGTCTCGCCCGGATAGTTTTTCAAAAACTCTTCCCTTTTAGCTGACAGGAACGGTACATACTGTTCATCTCCGCGGAATCCGAACACCAGGCACAGCATTGATCTGGCGTACGGATTTCTGATTTCATCATAGTTTTTCAGTATCCATTCACAATGATCTTCACTGCATTCGCACAGAAAATCAACGGAAGCCTCGACAAATTCGTCCTTCATGGTCGTCTTGAGCTTTATGAGTATCATATCCGTAACTGTATCCTCATTTTCCAGCAGTCTGTCATGCAGTAATTTTTTATTCTTTGCACACATCTGTTTTCTCATAAGTTTGAAATAATCATCTTCGGAAACAGCACTGTCTATCTGCTCTCTTATTTCCAAATCGCAGTCTGTGTCCTCATAATTGTCCATTCTCTCTTTGTTTGCTAGAATTATGCTTTCCTCAGCCAGCAGCATATATTTGATATATGCCGCTGAATACGGTATTACAAATTTCTGTTCTTTCAAAGCTTTTTCCGTTTTATTCATGATATGCTCTTCTCCTTGTAAAATATGCGCAAATTATATCTCCCATCTGACTCTGCTGCCTTTGTCGTCCTTCGTCACGACCAGCTGATCATCTATCTGCTGTTTGAGCTCTGTAACATGCGATATGATTCCTATCTGCTTTGATCCGCCGGCCATCTGCTGCAGTACTTTGACGGCCTGATCGCGTGAATGATCATCCAGTGAGCCGAAGCCTTCGTCGATGAACATAACATCAAGATTGATACCGGCACTCAAAGCGCCTATCTGATCCGACATCCCCAGTGCCAGACTCAGTGCAGCCATGAAAGATTCACCTCCCGAAAGAGTGTTTATCTCGCGCTTCCTTCCGGTCACAGCCGAGTATACCATCAGATCAAGGCCTCTGTTCCTGCCTGCACCGGCCTGCTCTTCATCCGTCATCCTCAGTTCAAACTGACCGCCGGACATTTCGCGGAATCTGATATTTGCAGCTGCAAGTATCATCTCCAGATAATATCTCTGAACGAAAGTCTCAATATCCATCCTGCCTCCGGTGATATTTCCCGCCAGCCTTTTGTACAGACTGTCAAGACGTGTATATTGTCTGGTCTTCTCGCTTCTTTCATTGAGCATCGGCCTCAGATTATTAAGCACACTGATGTCGGCATCATATATCTTTTTCACATTCTGCAGCTGCTCCTGCGAATCTTTCCACCGCTCATCGGCTGCAGCACGCTCTTCTGCGAGTTTTTCAAGATCCGGCTCCTCTCTGTCTGCGATGGTCTCAAGCGCAGCCTTCTCGCGGCTTAAGGCTCCGGCCAGTCTCTTCCCGAATGCGGATGTCTGCTCCCTGAGCCCTTCAGCCTCGTCTTTAGCGTGAGCATTGCATATTTCCTGCCATTCCGGCTGAGTCATGGACTTGCCGGAAAGCATGCTTTCATATGTCCGCCTGCGCTCTTTTGCCTTTTCCTTCAGATCCGGCAGTTCTTTTTCAAATTGCTTTATCAGTGTTTCGGAGTTTTCTTTTGCTGATCTGCCGTCAAGATAAGCAGATGAAATATCCTTATATCTCTTTTCGCTTTTTTCTTTTTGTCTGCGGGCTGCATCCAGCTCTGCCACGGCATCGGTTTCCGTGTCGTAAGTCTTTCTCTTTCTTAGCTCCGCCAGTGCCGCAAAGCGTCCTGCCTCTTCAGTCCGCTTTTCTTTTTCAATAAGCGAAGCATCCTCTTTGGCTTTTATAAGCTCTTTCTTTACTTCCTCACAGCTGTCCAGCTTTTCCTTCAGCACTTCCAGTTCACGTGCATCTGTCTTTACCGTCTTTTCTTCTTCTTCAAGAAGATCCGACCATTTTGATAATGTCAAATCTGTATTCTGATTTTTATTCAGTACAGCCTCATCATCTGCGAACATATCCGCAGCTTTCAGGAAATCTGCTGAAAATGATCTCTTTCTGTCTTTAAGTATGGCTCTCGCAGTCTTTGCAGCAGCCGCAGCCTCGTTCATATCGGCTGCAGAACTCTTTTCATCAGCTGAAAGATCATCTATATCTTTT
>CADCRD010000238.1 GCA_902803725.1 uncultured Eubacteriales bacterium | reverse complement strand
CGCAGGCATCTTGCGATGAGAGTCATTGTTGAGTATAACGGTATGTGGATGCTCAAGTCGCTGTTTAAGAACATGCCGCCAAACTGGATAATATATCAGGAAGTGACCTTCGCTGACGCAACTACATTCCTTATGTACAATCAGAACATGAGGCAGTTGTCGTTCGACAAGATGCAGACGGCGGAAATGGATATTTTCAACAGATGCACACCGGGATTTGATAAGATGGCATTTCATAAAGAAGTGCGCATCGCAAACAGAAAGGCACAGATCCTTTATGAGTACGGTCCTGATGATGTGGAACCGGACACGATACAAGATCCGCTGCCGTTTGATATGGAGGCGGATGTTATCGATATCAAAGATGATTATTATGCCGAATGGTATCGTGATATAAACGAAAATCCTTCAAATTATGAAGGAAAAAAGCTGGACCTTCATGTAAGAGTTGCCATGACTGATCAGCTGCCGGGAAACAGTCTGGCGGCCGGACGTCATTTGATGACATGCTGCGTTGAAGATATTCAGTTTGCGGCTTTTGTATATAAATCAGATCAGAAAAAGAATTTTAAAATCGGTGATTGGGTAAAGATCCGGGCTGAAGTCAAAATGGAATATGAGGATGCTTATGGCGAGGTCGGACCCGTGCTGCACTGCATCAGCATGGAAAGCGCAGACCCTGCCGATCCGGAAATTGCACAGTTCTAATCATCAGTCCTGCTTTTAGGCAGGACTTTTTTTATTGTCACAAAGTAAACAATACAGAGAACGGCGGTGGTCACTGCCCAGCTGATCGGATAAGCCAGCATCAGGCAGTTGATCGTCCTATTGCCCGCAAATACAGTATATACCCAGCTGATACGTACGCCGCAGATGCCGACCATTGAAATTATTGCCGGTTTCATGGAATGCCCCAGGCCTCTGAGTGCGCTGGAGAACATTTCAATAGCAGCATTCAGAACTTCTGTGGTCATGATATATGTTATTCTGATGGTGCCGACCTCAAGAACTGCAGGATCGTTGTTGAATATACTGAGGAGCGGCCGTGAGAATAACAGGATCAGCATGCTCACTGCTATTGTGAATAATATCTGAAGTCCAAATGATACTTTGAATACACGACGGCATCGATCATAATTCTGTGCGCCATAGTTCTGGCTGGTGAAAGAAACACAGGCCTGACCAAAGGCATTGAGAAGAAAGAACACCATGATATCGATGTTGAAGGATGAAGATGTTCCGGCCATCACGTCCGGACCAAGACTGTTCACTGCGGACTGAAGAACGATGTTCGAGATCGAAAATACCATTCCCTGGATCCCGGATGGAATGCCGATCGATGCAATGGTCTTAAAGACATAAGCGTGGATCCGTATCTTTTTCGCTTCTACCCGGATTATGCCGCTGTGATGTGTAAGGAACCAAAACAGCATTCCGGAACTGATGATATTGGCAGTGATAGTTGCTATTGCAACTCCTTCAACTTTCATGCCCAGAACGATGACAAAAAACAGATTCAGGCCGACATTGGTAATGCCGCCTGTTACCAGGCAGAGAAGCGGCGTTCTTGTATCTCCCTGGCTGCGGAATATCGCCGACTGGAAATTATAAAGAAGTATAAAAGGCATACCAATAAAATATATTCTCAGATATAGTTTTGACAGATCAAATATTTCTTCAGGCACACTGAGTATATGCAAAGCAGGTGCTGTAAATATTTCGCCTAAAACTGTCAGCATCAGGCCGCCGAGAACTGCGATCATTATGCTGGTGTGAACAGCATCGCTTACAGAATCATATCTTTTTTGTCCTGTGAATTTAGCTATGACAACATTTGATCCAATGGATATTCCCACGAAGAGATTTATCGTCAGACTTATCAGTGGTGCATTGCTGCCTACTGCAGCCATTGCGTGTTTTCCCACGAATTGTCCGACAACGGCTACATCTGTCGCATTGAACAGCTGCTGCAGCATGCTCGTAGCAGCCAGTGGTAAAGCGAACAGAAGGATCTTGTTCCATAAAGGTCCGTTCAGCATGTCTATCGATCGTTTTGAATCTGTGCGTCCTGTCATATTATTTCCGGCTTTCCATGTATATTATGATTTTGTTTCAGTTTTATAACCTTAGTTATAACGATTTTGATTTCCCCAAAAGCACAATATACCTGTTTTAAAAGAAAATCAATCTCTGAAGCGATTAGAAATCGATTTTTATGGTAAAATAAGTGTATCGGTATTTATCTGAACAAAGCAAGTGTTCAAAAACGAGCATAAAAAAAGGGAAAGGAGACCAGACATGAAAATCAAGTTTTATAAATGCACTCACTGTGGAAATGTTATCGTAAAAACTGTTGATTCGGGAGTGCCTGTGGTATGCTGCGGCGAACCGATGCAGGAGCTTAGTGCAAATAAAGAGGATGCTGCCGTTGAAAAGCATGTTCCGGCAGTAACAGTCAATGGAGACAAGATCGAAGTAGTGGTTGGAGATACTGTTCACCCTATGATGGAAAATCATTATATACAGTTCATATGTCTTGAGACTGAAAAAGGATTTCAGGTCAAACAGCTTACATATGAAGATGAGCCAAAGGCAGTTTTCGCAGCTATTGACGGAAAGCCATGCGCTGTATATGAACTTTGCAATCTGCATGGCCTTTGGGTAAAAGAACTATAACAAATAAAGTGCTTGACACAGGTTACTCTTTACGTTATAGTAGGCGGGTAACAAAGAAGAAGTTATCCGCTTCTCACCTTTTCGGCGCAAGCTGACCGGGTCAATATGTAAAAGAACAGCGTTGTTTGAGCGTGTTTTTACGGGAGCGGATAATCATATCCGCTTTTTATATTATAACAAGGAGG
>CADCRD010000237.1 GCA_902803725.1 uncultured Eubacteriales bacterium | reverse complement strand
GCCCGGGCCTACCATGATGCCGTTTTCTCTGGCAAAATTGACATAATCCCAGACTATGAGAAAGTAATCCACAAATCCCATCTGCTCTATGACCGACAGCTCCATATCAAGACGTTCGATTATTTCTCCGGCCTTTTCATTTTTATAGCTCTCAGGATCATTGTTTTCATTAAGATCGATCCCGTATAATTCTTTCAGGCCTTTCTCACACAATTCACGCAGATAACCGCTGTGTGTCTTGCCGCAGGGCACGGGGAATTCGGGCAGATGCAGTTTTCCGAACTCAAAACCGACATGGCATCTGTGTGCTATCTCATATGTGTTGTCCAGCGCCCCGGGAACAGCATCAAAAATTGCGCGCATCTCCTCTTCGCTCTTAAGATAGAACTGTCCGTTAGGATAGCGCATGCGGTCTTCATCATCCAGCTTTGATCCAGTCTGGATACACAGCAGTACATCATGGGCGTCTGCATCATCTCTTGTCACATAGTGTACGTCATTGGTTGCGACAAACGGGATCCCGGTCTCATTATGAAGCCGCATCATAAGAGGACGGATCTTTGCTTCTTCTTCCATGCCCTGATCCTGAAGCTCCAGAAAATAATTGCCTTCTCCGAAGATCTCAAGGTGTTCCAGCGCTTCTCGTTTTGCTCCTTCATAATCGCCGTGCAGCAGCTTTTGCTGCACGATCCCGGCAAGACACGCTGAAAGACAGATCAGCCCTTCGCTGTATTTTCTCATCAATTCCTTGTCGATCCTGGGTTTGTAATAATATCCTTCGGTATAACCCAGGGAAACAAGTTTCATAAGATTGTTATAACCTGTCTGATTCTCTGCCAGCAGCACCAGATGATTCTGATGCCTGTCTGCTTCCTGTGTTTTTGAAAAACGGCTGCCCGGCGTCGTATAGACCTCGCAGCCGATCACAGGATGGATCCCCTGCTTCTGACATTCTTTATAAAAATCCACCACGCCAAACATTACTCCATGATCCGTTATGGCCAGGGAGTCCATTCCCAGTTCTTTTGCCCTCTTTACCACGCGTTTTATCCGCGCGGCACCGTCCAGAAGGCTGTATTCGGTATGTACATGGAGGTGAGTAAAGCTCATTGAATCTTAATTCATCCTTTTTTTACAAATACTTCGCGTTTAGCGACCGGACGCATGATCCCGGCCTCATCCATTGCGGTATCAACAGCTTCATGCATGAAGTAATAAGCATCCCAGTATTTTTCCGTTTTGCACCATACCATGAAATCTGCCCTTTCACAGCCATCAGTGATGCTGCGTACTCCGAATGCCGGTGCAGGATCATCTAAGACCAGATCGGTGGAATCGGCAACAGCCATCAGAATATCCTCAAGCATTCTCATATCAGTGCCGTGGCTGACCTGTATATCAAGATCCACTCTTCGGATGTCTTTGGCAGAGTAGTTGATGAGGATCGCATTGCTCATGAGATTATTCGGCACTTCGATCTCTTTACCGTCCGGGGTTCTGAGGCTGGTCCGAATCAGATTTGTCATTTCAACCGCTCCCAGTTTACCGTCTATCTCAACAAGATCACCCTGCCTGAAGGGATGCGTGGCGATGATCATCAGTCCGCCCGCGATATTGGACAGTGTGTCCTTAACCGCCAGAGCGACAGCAGCTCCTGTGACTCCCATTACCGTTATGAATGATGATGGATTAACGCCTATTTTTTCCAGAGTAATGATCGCCACCATGATCATACATACTACCTTTGTCGCACTGACGACGAATGACTGGAGGATCGGCTCCAGTTTTGTTCTGCTAAGAGTCTTTCTCACCAGCATAACAATAATAGTTGTTATGACAAGTCCGACGATCAATGTTACGCCGGCCCATCCCCATTCTGTCAGCATCTCCATGGTTTTATCAGACATAGCAAAACTCCTCTTACTGATTGTTTCTGCTGCGGCGGCGATCCAGCTCGTGCAGCAGTTTCTTTCTGATCCTGATATCGTCAGGAACTACTTCGACCAGCTCATCTGTATCTATGAACTCCAGAGCTTCTTCAAGAGTCATTATCTTTGCAGGCGGCAGCTTGACAGCATCATCAACTCCTGCTGCACGCATATTAGTCTTTGCCTTGGCTTTACATGGATTCATTACCATATCATCGCTGCGGCTGTTCTGACCTATTATCATGCCTTCGTAAACATGTGTGCCCGGTTCGATGAACAGCCTTACTCTTTCAGCTATATTCGAAAGGGCATATGGTGTGGCCGTGCCCTCTTCCTGAGCGATCGCAACACCGCTGGTCCTCTGAGGGATATCGCCTTTATAGTCCTCAAAGCAGGCAAACCTTCTGACCATCGTTCCTTCTCCATGAGTATCATTTATGAACTCTGATCTGTAGCCTAAAAGCCCTCTTGTCGGAACCATAAATTCAATGTGGCAGTAACCGTTTTCTACAGACATTTCCTGCATCAGTCCCTTTCTGAGATTTATTTTGGAGATGACTGAACCGGAGTATTCTTCCGGAACTGAGATCACTACCTCTTCTACCGGCTCCTGCTTTTGTCCGTGATCACCCTTTTTCATGATGACTTCAGGTTTGCTGACTGCCAGCTCGTATCCTTCTCTTCTCATGTTCTCGATCAGGATAGAAAGGTGCAGCTCGCCGCGCCCGCTTACTTTAAAACTGTCTGTACTGTCTGTCTCTTCAACGGTAAGCCCCACATTGACTTCGAGTTCTTTATTCAGTCTGTCTCTGAGATGTCTTGATGTCACATATTTTCCGACATTTCCTGCGAAAGGTGAGTCATTTACCATGAAATTCATTGACAGAGTCGGTTCTTCGATATGTATCATTTCCATCGGCTGCGGATCACCGATTTCAGTGATCGTCTCTCCGATCGAAATATCCGGAATGCCTGATACTACTACTATGTCGCCGCTTTCAGCTTCCTGAACAGGCATTCTTTTAAGGCCTCTGTAAACAAAGACCTGATTGACCTTGTTAGTCCGTATGTCCTCAGCGTCTCCGCGGCAGATGCCGACCTGCTGAGCTTCTTTCAGTGTTCCCTGAGTGATCCTGCCGATGCCGAGTCTGCCGATATAATCATCATAAGCCAGAGCCGATATCTGCAGCTGCAGAGGTTCTTCGTTCTTATCAGGATACGGCTGACAGTGTTCTATGATGGTGTCAAACAGTGGTGTGATATCCAGACCGTTTTCCCCCTTTGCATTCTTGCTGCGCTTTTTACCGCCCTTTTCTATCTCTATGCCCTCTACCTCTTTCGGGTCATAAACAACGATGCCCTGTCTTGCTATTCCGTAAAGGATCGGGAAATCGAGCTGCTGGTCATTCGCGTCGAGATCCATGAAAAGTTCATATACCTCGTCCACAACCTCGTCGATACGAGCATCTTTTTTGTCTATTTTATTAATGAGCAGGATCGGATTGATCCCCTGCTCGAGGCTCTTTTTAAGAACGAATCTCGTCTGCGGCATCGGACCTTCACTGGAATCCACCAAAAGGATGACAGTGTCAACGGTTTTCATGATACGTTCTACTTCAGATGAGAAGTCTGCATGTCCCGGTGTGTCAACGATATTGATCTTCGTATCACCGTGCATTACAGAACAATTCTTTGAATAGATAGTGATGCCTCTTTCTCTTTCGATATCATCGCTGTCCATTACACAGTCAACGACTTCTTCGTTTTCACGGAATACACCGCTCTGACCCAAAAAAGCGTCTACAAGTGTTGATTTGCCAGCATCTACGTGTGCTATTACAGCGATATTGATTATTTTTTGCTTGTCAGCCATTTACCTTGCCTTCTTTCCTTTTATTTTAACTTTGCTATTCTATCACAAAGGTCGCACTAATACAAAAGATTTTCAGCAAACAAACAAAGGATCCTTAAATCAGGATCCTCATGTTTTTATATAAGCTTACTGCCCTGTGTCCGGGCCATTATTTTATAACTTCGGTATAAGACTTTTCTTCCGGCGGTACCGTTATTGTCATAGTTCCTTTCTTCTTGCCGGTGCTGAATTTGCATTTGATCAGTACTTCCTGATCCTCATCATAATAGTATTGATAACTCATCAGATTCCTCACGCCCAGAGTAAAAGTATCAAATTCACCATTTTTTATCAGTTTTGAATCATCCGAGCGATATCCGGGTTCAAATTCTTCAATCTTTTTGCCTGTTTTTTTATC
>CADCRD010000236.1 GCA_902803725.1 uncultured Eubacteriales bacterium | reverse complement strand
TTATATTACAGTTCCCTTTCCGACATAAAACGGATGCGTCACATAGCCTGACAGCAGTCTGCTGTCATTGATTATCACTTCTTTATCCAGTACAGCATAATTGATATGCGCGCCTTCTCCAACTGTAGTATCCTGCAGTACGACGCTGTTTTCGACAACTGCACCTTTTTTTACGCGCACACCCCTGAATATGATAGAATTTCTTACTTCGCCGTCGATGATCGCCCCGTCGGCTATTATCGAATTAACAGCCTTTGCATCTTTGCCGTAACGTGCAGGAGCACTGTCCTTGACCCTGGTTATCACCGGTCTTTTTTTATTCTGGAAAAGTTCATCTCTGATCTCATGATTCAGCAGCTCCATGTTGCTCTCAAGATAGCACGACAGGTCATCAAGGAACAGAATGCTGTCTTCTGTTTCGAAGGCCATGACCTTTTTCGACCTGATCAGATCCAGAAGAACATCCTTATGAAAACTCGTTTTTCCTTCTCTGGCCGTCCTGCTGAGTATACTGATCAGTTCCTTACGATCCATGATGAACGTGCTGATCCCCAGATTATCAGCCTCATTGTAATCACAGTCAAGGTCGGCTCCCGTTATCTGCCCCTCTTCATTTATATCATATGATGTGATGGGCATGCTCTTTTCTTTATGGAGCGGGCTGTGTGTGTACAGCGCCGTGACAGTAGCTCCACTGTCTATATGGAACTTCATCATCTTATTAAAATCTATATTGGCGATGTAATTGGATGTACTGAACAGCACATATTTTTCCTTTACCTCTTTCAGATAAGCGAGATTCGCCTGCATTGCTTCCAGCCTGTTTGCAAAGGCCGTACCCACATTCTCGGTCGCGAACGGCGGCAGGAACCTCAGGCCGGACTGCTTTCTGTCAAGATCCCATGCAGATCCCGATCTTACATGCCACATCAGCGAACTGTATTTTTGCGTTGTTATGACACCGATATTACGTATACCGGCATTTACCATATTTGACAGTGTAAAATCTATGACCCTGTATCTGCCTCCGAAGGATACGGCAGCCATCGTTCTTTTTTCAGTCAATTCATCCATATGAACATCATATGAATCAGCAAATATCAATCCAACTGCATTCATTCCCGTTTACCTCCTATCCTTCGATAACATCTTCCGTGACTACGGCTCCATGTTCTATCACAACAGGATCACCGCTGCGATCCCCTTTTATCTTCACACCCGGGGCAATATCAGCTTTGCTGTCTACTATTGCATAATCTATTTTCGCACCCTGGCCTATTTTACAATCACTCATTATTATGCTGCCAGTTATCTCTGCATCTTCTCCAATATCGATATTGTTGAATATGACCGAATCCCCGACTTTTCCGTTGATCTCATTACCTGATCCGCAGATCGAATGAGTTATATCTGCCTTTTCCCCGGTATACTGAGGATGATTGAACGAGTGACGATAGTAGATCTTCCATCCCTGATCATTCAGAGCCAGCTCAGGGAATTCACCTAGAACATCCATGTTCGCAGACCAGAATGATGACAAAGTTCCGACATCTCTCCAGTAACCTTTGAACAGATGCGCATACAATCTCTGTCCGTCAGCCAGCATCGCAGGTATTATATTCTTTCCGAAATCATTCTCCGAATCCGGATCCGCCTCATCCTGCTCCAGATATTTTACAAGAGCATCTGTCGAGAAAATATACACTCCCATTGAAGCCTGAGTGCTGCGGGGGTGCTCCGGTTTTTCTGCAAACTCAGTGATGCGGCCCTCACTGTCTGTCGTCATGATGCCGAATCTGGAAGCTTCTTCGATCGGAACATCGATCACTGCGATCGTGCAGTCAGCATCATTTCTGATATGCTCCTCCAGCATCTTCGCATAGTCCATCTTGTAAATATGATCACCTGAAAGGATCAATACATATTCAGGATCATACTGTCTGATGAATTTAAGATTCTGATAGATGGCATTGGCCGTTCCTTTGAACCAGTCTCCGCCCTTTGCGGCCTGATACGGCGGCAGTATATGAAGCCCTCCGAATTTAAGGTCAAGATCCCACGGGCCGCCCGTTCCCAGATAGTCATTGAGTTCCAGCGGCTGATACTGTGTCAGAACGCCAACTGTATCTATTCCCGAATTGACGCAGTTTGATAAGGAAAAATCAATGATCCTGTATCTTGCGCCAAACGGTACGGCGGGCTTTGCAATGTAATTTGTAAGCGGTGCCAGTCTGCTTCCCTGTCCGCCGGCAAGAAGCATGGCTACGCATTTTTTAGTGCTAAGCATTTTTTTACCTCTTTTTTTCCAAAATGATTCCGGACAACCTCGGCAACGGGATGGTTATATAATGATCATACCCGTTCACCTCACCCTGTCTGACCTTATAGCGGCCTTTTCTCTGCCCCCCGGTCAGGGTGTCAATAACGCATTCATATGATTTTGCCTTTGGAACGCCTATATCATATTCTTCAAAATCTCGTCCCGAAAGATTCAGTGCAACGACCGTTGCATCCTTGCCGGTTTCGGTTCTGTAATATGTATATACATTATCATCTGAATTATCAGGATCGATCCACACAAAACCTTCAAACGAATCATCCGTATACCACAGTGCTCTGTTATCAAGATAGTATCTGTTGAGTTCACGTACGAACTGTCTGAGCGTTTTGTGACTGTCATAGTCCAGCAGCATCCAGTCGAGCTGCCGTTTTTCGTCCCACTCGATAAACTGTCCGAATTCCTGACCCATAAACATCAGCTTTTTCCCGGGATGAGTCATCATGTACACGAAAAAGGCCTTCATACAATCAAATTTGTCATCGTATTCACCCGGCATCTTGTCCAGCAGCGACCGCTTTCCGTGAACCACCTCATCATGTGATATCGGCAATATGAAGTTCTCGCTGTATGCGTAGGTGAGTGCAAATGTAAGCTTGTTATGTACACCTTTCCTGAACAGGGCGTCTGTTCCGAAATACTCCAATGTATCGTTCATCCACCCCATATTCCATTTAAAATTGAATCCCAGACCTCCTATCGCCGGCGGCTTTGTCACATTAGGCCACGCAGTCGACTCCTCGGCTATCATCAATACACCCGGAAAATTCGATAAAACATCATGATTGAGAGTCTGAAAAAAACGTATCGCCTCTTTGTTTTCCATACCCCCTTCATCATTCGGAGTCCACTCTCCGTCAGGCCGGTCATAATTAAGGTACAGCATTGCCGCAACTGCATCCACTCTCAGGCCGTCAGCGTGAAACTGATCACAGTAAAAGAATGCATTGGAAATGAGAAAACTCAAAACCTCCGGTCTTCCAAGGTCAAACGACCTCGTTCCCCATCCCTTATGTTCCATCTTCAGAGGATCTGTGTATTCATACAGCGGATATCCGTCGAATTCGATCAGACCATGTTCATCCTTCGGAAAATGTGCCGGTACCCAGTCGAGTATAACACCTATTCCGCTGGCATGTGCTTTGTCTACCAGCCTTTTAAAGCCATCAGGTTCACCATAACGTGAAGTGACGGAATAGTATCCGTTGATCTGATATCCCCATGACCCATCGTAAGGATGCTCCATCACAGGCAGTATCTCTATATGAGTATAGCCCATATCACAGACATACGGTATCAGAAGGTCTGATATCTCATCATATGACAGCATCCGGCCGTCCTCGCCTTTGCGCCAGGAGCCGAGATGGACCTCATATATATTCATGGGCGATTTATATGGATTCTGACTGCTTCTTTTTTTCAGCCATTCATCGTCATGCCAGCTATATGGCTTTTCAATATCGAATAT
>CADCRD010000235.1 GCA_902803725.1 uncultured Eubacteriales bacterium | reverse complement strand
GATGAAGAGCAGCTGCATCATCAGGTGATGAGTGAGGCTCAGAAAATCCGGGAAATAGTCGGGCTGCCGGCTTCCGCTTTTTATTCTTCATCGCGCAATACCCCTGACTTCATAACAGTCGTGGGATATGCACGCCAAAAGGGAAACTAGCTTCATCGTGGGTACAATCCCTTGATGAAGAATAAACGCTGGGGCTGTCGCATTATGTGATATGCTCCTTTGCATTATAGCGTTTTTAAAAAGGCTGTCGCATTTTTCATAATGCGACAGCCCCATTTGGAAAGATCAACCTTGTCTAATAAACAGTCCATACTTCCAGATAACTGTTATGCTGTCGTTCAAATCGTATTCTCTATGAACGCTGATCTTTACATGTTGTATATCGGCAGATAATTGGGATAGTTAAGAGAAAAAGTAAAATAATAAAAAAATGACAGATACGGATATTACTTATACCCGAAACTGTCATTTTTTTTATCACTGATGAGAGTATTCCCTGAGCAGGACTCAACACTTTTAGAATTCAACAATGTTTCTGTTCAAAACGATAGAATAGTTGCACCATCGCCTTGTCTTTGGCTCACGTCTTTGCATATTTTCTTCGCTTTTACCTCGATAATTATACACCGATTGTGTCAAAAACCTGCAACAAGCACATGTCATTTCTACGATGTCGCGATGACATCAAAAGGAATCGAGCGGCTGTGTCAATGCCCTGTCTCGGGCTCATATCATTTCTACATTTCTGTTAGATTTTAATTCTAATTTTAGCAGTTTGGTGTCAATGCCCTGTCTTGTCTCGGGCTCATACCATTTCTACCTACCCCTTAAAAACACCAGTATTTATGCGGGTTTCAGGAACCGATTTTGCACATATTTTTCTGATTTTTCAGATTTTTGAGTACAATAAGGCAAAAAGGTGGGCAGAGACAAAATTGTACTAATTTATGTACAATTTGTGCTTTCTTCTCATTTATGATTGTACTGTTTTTTAGAAGATATGCAATGCGCTTTTATCTATCGCCTTGTTATCGAAAGCCAGGTCGAGCAAAAACAATTGCTTGAAAGAGATTGAGCCTAACGATTACAATGGGATTGCAGCATACGGAGCATGTGAAGCAAATGAAGAGTATGTGCAGATTGAAGCGGGCTTTATCGAGGTAGCAGATGAAAGTGTATGATCTTGTTATTGAAAATGCAGCTATACTCACGATGGACGTCAATGGAACGATCATTGAGAATGGAATCATCGGCGTCGAGAACGGAAAAATATCCCTTCTTGAAAAACAGACAGCTGATATCCGCTGCCAGGCAAAAAAACGCATCGATGCGCAGGGAATGATCGCCCTTCCCGGCTTTGTGAATACGCATGTACATTGCTTCCAGTCTCTGCTCAAAGGACTTGGCGCTGACCGCCCTCTCATTAGCTGGCTGAACAGTTCCGTGCAGCCGCTCGGGGTCAGAGTAACCCACCGGCAGCAGGAACTGGCTGCTCTCGTCGCCTGCCTGGAAGCGATTAAGAGCGGATGCACGACCTTGTGCGAATTCTTCTATACCAACCAGGATCCGGAGCTTGCTGACATGTGTATTGAAACGATGCAAAAGACAGGCATTCGCAGCGTCCTCATGCGGACCTTTCAGGATTATGGCGAGGAATACAATGTGCCCGACGGCTACGTCGAACCGGTTGAAAAAGCGATTGAAGAGGTGGAACGTCTGAGGAAAAAATACCATTCTGATGACATGCTTTCCGTCTGGACAGGACCTGATGTGACATGGGCGACAACGAAAAAGGGCTATGAGGCAATGCTGGAGTACTGCCTTGACCGCAAGGTACGCTATACCATGCATCTCAATGAAACGAAGGAAGATAACGATATGTGCCGGCGGCATTACGGCAAAAACATTGTGGATCTTCTTGATGAAATCGGTTTCCTGACGGAGCAGTTTCTTGCGGTGCATTGTGTGTATCTTACACAGAACGAAATAGAGCTTCTCGCGGAAAGAGGCGTTTCAATCAGCCATAACCCTGCTGCCAACCTCTACCTCGGTTCCGGGATTGCGCCGATACCGGACTGCCTGCAGGCGGATATGAATATAGCACTGGGGACCGATGGCGCTGCAAGCAATAATACGACCGATATGCTGGATACCATGAGGCTGACGGCCCTGATCCATAAAGGAGTCCGCCAAGATGCAACCGCTATGAGTGCTGACAAGGTTGTCAGGATGGCGACAATAGGAGGCGCAAAGGCACTCGGGATGGAAAAATCTCTCGGAACTCTTGAAGTGGGGAAAAAGGCTGATATCATTTTGTTTGATCCGAAAAAAATAAGATCTATTCCTGTTTACGATCCCATAGCTTCCCTCGTGTATTCGGCTTCTGCTGAGAATATTCATACCACGATAGTAAATGGGAAAATAGTTTACAGTAACGGGATTTTTTCCTGCGGGATCGATGAAGAGCAGCTGCATCATCAGGTGATGAGTGAGGCT
>CADCRD010000234.1 GCA_902803725.1 uncultured Eubacteriales bacterium | reverse complement strand
GCATGACCCTTGAAAGTTCATTTTTTGTTTCACTTGCAAATGACATTATTTTCTCCTGATGTCTCTGTGCTCCAGTGTCACCTGTTTACCCTGCAGTTCGAAACGCTCGGCGAACTCATTCGCCATGGCAACGGAACGATGCTGTCCGCCGGTGCAGCCGAAGGCGATATTGAGGTTGTACTTTCCCTCTTTCATATAACACGGGATGATATTGTTCACCAGGCTGTCCAGATCCTTGATGAACATCTGTGTCACGAGGTGTCTCATCACAAAGTTGCGGACCTTCTTACTGTTGCCGGTCGCTCTCTTCAGGCTGGGAACATAAAACGGATTAGGAATAAATCTCATATCAAATACCATGTCGGCATTGATCGGCATACCATATTTATAGCCGAACGACATCACATTGATAACGAATGTTTCTTCAGTGTATTCATCCGCCAGCAGATCCAAAAGCTCCTGCTTCAGCTGCGCGGCCTTCATACTGGATGTATCGATTATGAAATCAGCCTTCTGTCTGATATGGGCCAGGTCTTCTCTTTCTTTTTTGATGTCATCCAGTGTTGCAGTCTCTTTGGTCACAGGATAGACGCGTCTGGTCTCATTGTACCTTCTTAATATGACCTCGTCACTGGCTTCCAGAAAAATGATCTTGTACGGAGTATCGTGATCCTTCAGGTCTTTGAGTGCTTCATCAAATCCGCCGAAGACATCTCCGCGCACGTCAAGCACAAAGGCCACCTTATCGATATTCGAGCCTTTGCCGTTTGCCAGGGTTATGAAATTTTCCATCAGGGCCGGAGGCATATTATCGACGCAATAATAATTCTTGTCTTCAAGACAATCTATCGCCTGTGACTTTCCTGCTCCGCTCATTCCCGTAATAATGATTACTTCCATTTTGATTTCCCCTTATTCGTTGATCACATCTCTGCCCGGAACTCATACTTTCTCAATATTGACGACCCGGGAAATATCGATCCCGGCTTCAAGTATCCTCTCCAGTGCAGTTTCATACGAACCGACTTTTTCAGGTTTATGCGCATCACTGCTGATGACAAACTTCACATCATACGGTGCACATATCTTCAGTTCATCAATGTCGAGATGACCGTGGCTGTTATTGACTTCCATCCATGTGCCTGTCTTTTCACAGGCTGCGGCTATCCTCTTCATTTCGACAGGCGCCTTATCTCCGGGATGAGTCAGGATCTTCAGACGGTTTTTCATTACCGCATTCACGATGATGTCCGTGTTGCGTCTGGCAAACTTCTCCCTTTCACCTTTGTTAAGTCCTTTATTATATATAAAGTTCGAAACAACAAACGCATTGCGCACGCCGAAATGGTAGCCGGCATGGACGAAATCGAACAGAGCAAACTCTTCCGGTCTGACATCGAGGAAGTTGCCTCCCTGAACTATATTCGCTTCGACGGACATATATATTTCTATCTCAGGATATACCTTTCTGAGCCTCAATATCTCTCTGTGAAGCTCGCTGATTTTTTCTCTCTTGATACCATAAGTCAGATGTCCCGGTCCATGATCGGATATTGCTATCCCCTTCAGCCCTTTACTGACCGCCGCCCTGACATTTTCCTCCGGAGTCCCCTTTCCATGTGACCGCACAGGGCCCGGAGAATATATGGTATGCGTGTGATAATCGAATGTCATTTTATACATCAGTTCTGTCCCTTTAAATTACTATTGTATACTGTTTCTCAGTCTGATTATAACCGGGGCGGCTTGATTTCAAACATAATTCTGCTTTACTGCTGTCCTTCCGGATCCTCGCCGATGATCCTTACTTCCGGTTCGAGATCGACACCGAACTGTTCTTTGACACTTGCCTGCACCAGATGCATCAGCATTATGATGTCACTGGCCGTTGCACCGCCCTTGTTGATCACAAATCCACAATGCTTTTCTGATACCTGAGCGCCGCCAACAGTCAGTCCGCGAAGCCCTGCTTCTTCTATCAGCTTGCCCGCAAAATGTCCTTCCGGTCTCTTGAAAAAGCTGCCTGCACTGGGAAATTCCAGCGGCTGTTTGTCGCTCCTTCTTGCTGCCAGTTCTTCCATACGGGCAAAGACCTCATGAGGATCATCCTGTTTCAGCTGCAGCATTATGCTGACTACGATGTCGCCGCTGTTGTACAGCACGCTGCGCCTGTAACCATACTGCATCTCGTCAACTGTGTATGTATATTCATGCCTGCCGTCTCTTGAGATGAGTCTGACATTCGTGATGATGTTTTTCATTTCACCATCATAAGCTCCCGCGTTCATATAAGCCGCACCGCCAACGGAACCCGGTATACCTGCCGCGAATTCCATTCCCGACAGCATGTTCTGCGCTGCCGTTCTGGCTGCTGTCGACAGCAGTACGCCTGACTGTACGAACATCTGAGCCTCTTCATAGTCAACATATATTCCCTGAAGAGCATACATCGTTTTGATTATGATTCCTCTGTATCCTCCGTCTTTTACAAGGATATTGCTGCCGTTGCCCAGAATGTAATAATCCCTGCCGCTGTCCGCTACAGTAAGAAGCGTATGTTTCAGTTCGTCATACGACTGCGGAATCACCAAAAGATCCGCCTTTCCGCCGCATTTAAATGTTGTATGTTCTGCCATATCGGCATTTGCTATTATATTCTCTTCATCTATATGTTCCTTCAGTTGTCTTATCAGTGCTTCCAATTCGATCGTTCCCTTTCCTTGTTCTTGATTTTTTATTATTTGAATGAGCTGTCATTGTTACGCGTTCCATGCGTTCAAACAACTATATGGCGCTCTTTTCATATACTGCTCTTTTTCACATGACACTTTTATGATACTCTTTTTCATTTGCTGCTCTTTATCATATGACCACATACAGCCAATGAAATTTTGCGCACACAAATAAAGCAACTCATCAATAGCTATTTTACACTAAAGTAATGTGAATGTCATTGCTAATCTTTTGTATTTGAAAAGGCTGTTGTTTGTCTGTCATTGCTACTGAGCTTACTGGTTCCGATCCGGTTTTGCAGCCCCCCTCTTACAGCTCTGTGATCAGCACGATCGTTGAAATTTTACTGATAACCTGCTTATTTTTGAGGCTCATCAGTAAATTTCCAACGCTTCCGGCCTTTTCTTTATTTCCGGCCGGCTTTACATTCCTACCGGATCGCAGCTTTCAGCGGGATTTCTTTTATTTCGAAAATGCAAATCAAATATTTTTCAAAAACATATTGCAAAACATGGACAGTTGTGTATAATAATGTTCGAACGTGAATATTTATTCATCACTTATGCATAAATTTTTTATACGCTTTTCTGACAGATGGTTTTGAGATCAGGATCATCCACAGAGACAAACAATGTTAATTAAAGGTTTCAAATTAATATAAGAAAACAAAAGCAAAACGGAGGTAACAAAATGGAAAAAGGTGCAAAAGTAGTACTCGCTTATTCAGGCGGACTGGACACATCAGCAGTTATTCCCTGGCTGAAAGATGAATATGACGCAGAGGTCATAGCTGTATGCTGCAACGCAGGTCAGAAAGAAGATTATGATTTCATCAAGGATAAGGCTATCAAATCAGGTGCAGCCAAATCGATCGTTCTTGACATCCAGGAAGAGTTCATCACAGATTACATCTGGCCGACAGTCAAGGCCGGCGCGATCTATGAAGATGCCTATCTTCTGGGCACAGCAATGGCAAGGCCGCTCATGGCCAAAAAACTGGTCGAAGTTGCAGAAGCAGAAGGTGCTTACTATATAGTACACGGCTGCACAGGCAAAGGAAACGACCAGGTCAGATTTGAAACCTCCATCAAAGCTTTGAACCCGCAGATCAAGATGTTTGCTCCCTGGAGATCAGAAAACTGGCCCTTCGAGAGCAGAGAAGATCTCATAGAATATTCCAAGAAGAAAAATGTTCCTATCACACAGACAGTCGAAAAGGTATACAGCCGCGATGAAAACATCTGGCACATCAGTCATGAAGGCGGCAACCTTGAAGATCCGTGGAACGAACATCTCGATGACATCCACGTTCTGTCAGTTACTCCGGAGCAGGCACCGGACAAACCGGAATATGTAGAAGTCACTTTTGAAAAGGGTGTTCCGGTAGCAGTCGACGGAGAAGCAATGGGACCGATCGAGCTGCTGACAAAGCTGAATAAGGTTGCCAGCGCCAATGGCGTAGGAACTATCGATATTATCGAAAACCGTCTCGTCGGTATGAAGTCCCGCGGCGTATATGAAACACCGGGCGGAACAGTTATATTCGAAGCACACAAGGCTCTCGAGAGACTGATCCTTGACCGCGAAACGATGCACTACAAAAAGATCATTGCTGAAAAATTCGCTGAACTTTGCTATAATGGTCTTTGGTTCTCACCTCTCATGAATGCTCTTATGGCATTTGTAGACGCAACTCAGGAAGAGGTCAGCGGAACTGTTAAGATGAAGCTTTACAAGGGCTCCTGCAGTGCAGCAGCAAGCAAGTCCGATTACTCGCTGTACAGCGAAGAGTTTGCGACATTCAGCAAGGACGATGTATATAACCAGAGTGACGCAACAGGATTTATCAACCTCTGGTCACTGCCGCTGAAGATCAGGGCCATAGAAAAACAGAACAGAGAAGGAGTAAAACTGGATGAAACTTTGGAAAGGAAGGTTTACAAAAGCAGCGAGTTCGTCGAGTAATGAATTCAATGCCAGCATAACCTTTGACAAAAGACTGTACAAAGAAGACATCGCGGGCAGTGTTGCACACGCAAAGATGCTCGCCAAACAAGGCATATTAACTCAGGAAGAAGCGGATCAGATCGTATCCGCTCTTCTTGCTATCAAAGAAGATATCGATGCAGGCAAAGTTGAATTCTCCATCGACAGCGAAGATATCCATATGAATATCGAGACCCTCCTGACAGAGAGGATCGGAGAGGCCGGTAAAAAACTGCATACAGCGCGCAGCCGCAATGACCAGGTCGCAGTGGATTTCAAGCTGTTCGTCAAAGGAGAGATCGAACAGATCGACGGCCTTTTGGAAAAACTGCTGGGCACCCTGCATGATATGGCGGAAAAACACCAGGATACGGTGATGCCGGGTTACACTCACCTGCAAAGAGCACAGCCGGTCACATTCGCTTATCATCTGATGGCATATTATCAGATGTTCACGCGTGACCGTTCACGTTTTGCAGACTGCTATGAGAGAATGGACTATCTGCCGCTGGGAAGCGGAGCACTGGCAGGAACATCATATGATACCGACCGTGATTTTCTGGCTAAAGAACTGGATTTCGCACACGTTACTGCAAATGCCATGGACTCAGTATCTGATCGCGACTTCGCTCTCGAATTCCTGTCATGCGTTTCGATCGCAATGATGCATCTTTCGAGATTCTGCGAAGAGCTGATCGCATGGAGCTCAAAGGAATTCTCGTTCGTTGAGATCGATGATGCATACGCTACAGGTTCCAGCATCATGCCGCAGAAAAAGAATCCTGATATGGCTGAACTGATCCGCGGAAAGACAGGCCGGGTCTACGGGGATCTCGTAACGCTGCTGACTATCATGAAAGGCCTGCCTCTGGCATACAACAAAGATATGCAGGAAGACAAACCGCCGGTTTTCGACGCTTCTGACACACTGAAGGATTCGATAAATATCTTTACGGAAATGATAGCAACGATGACAGTCAGAACTGACAACATGGCTGATGCCGCAAAATACGGCTACATGAACGCGACAGACTGTGCTGACTATCTCGTGGGCAAAGGGATCCCCTTCCGTCAGTGCCATGAGATCATAGGAAATCTGGTTCTGCATTGCATCGGCAAAGGATGTGCCATTGAAGACCTTTCACTCGATGAGTTAAAGGAATTCTCAGATAAATTCGAAGATGACATCTACGAAAAGATCAGTGTACGTGCCTGCATAGAGGCCAAAAAATCTGCTGGTTCCACATCTTTTGAAAGCGTGGCAAAACAGCTGGCCGACACTGAATGAGATCTCAAAAGCCGGTTTATAATATCAGATCATAATATAAAGACATGAACTTATCAGACTGTGACTGTGATCTTTGCTGATCAGGTCACAGTCTTTTGCTATCGATGCACTCAAATATCTTCAAAGACATCAGATCAGTTTCTCACCGGGTCTCATTATCCTTTTGAACTGTTCCAGCCGTTTCGAAACCATTTTAAAATCGATCTCGCACAGACCATCCGATACGCCAACCGGTATTTTATCATCAAAAGAATATATCTCAGGCCAGCTTTCTTTTTCAAAGCAATATGTGATCACCCTCTTTTTTTCGAGGTCGACGATCCAGTATTCTTTCACACCGGCCTTATGATATTTTGCCAGTTTCAATACCTGATCCTTGCCGCGTGAGGAAGGTGAAATAACTTCGAGTGTGAATTCAGGAGCGCCGAATATTACCCTTCTTGTTACAAGATCCTCATCACAGACTATGATAACATCCGGCTGTATCATTGTTTTATTGTCCCTGTCCAGCTGAACATCCACAGGTGATATCATCGGGAAACACTTCATATCATGTTCGATAGCACAGTTTGACAGCTGTCTGTATACCTCGCCCGCAATCACCTGATGCGGACCTGATGGAGCCGTCATGTCATATATCACCCCGTCTATCAGTTCAACCCGGCGTTCCTCGGGGATCAGATAATAATCTTCAAGTGTATACTGCCCCTGTTCTTTTTCTTTGAATACTTTCTTCTCTGATCCATCGCCTGCATAATAATCCAAAACCTCCTCCCGGATATGCCCTGCGCTTTCCCCATATCCTTTAGCAAGTTCCATATCGTATGCTAATTCAGGATCAAGAACCCTGGCAAGCGCCAGGACAGTATCTCTTCTGGGAGATTTAGTGGTTTCTCCCATCACCTTTTGTACTGTTCCGAGAGGGACCCCGGAAAGACGCGCAACATCCTCATTGGTATAGCCCAATTCATTTTTTCGTCTTTTCAGTCTTTTGATATCCATCCTTGCAAAGCCTCCCTTTTGCGGGTTTTTTTAATAATTCTTTACAATGATAATAGCACAATGTAATTCCATCATCAATCCTTTTGTTCCATTCATTCCGTTTTTATATAATTCCATTTCTGTTCCATTTTGTATTTCCCCTGTGAAATCAAATTTCACTGATCAGTTTAATCAGTTCCGCCCACAGGAGTCGCTATCTGAAAACCGCCGCCTTTGAACTGCGGACCTTCGCCCGCAAAAAAGAGAAGCATCCTATCGGGTGTCACCTCAGTAACCTCGTTTACGCTTCTCTTTTTATATTCTTTTTGTGTATTCTTTTTCGATTCCTTTACGTCAGACCCTGCTTCTGCCATTTCCACGGCAAAAACTTATTTTCAGTCAAACAGCAACTATTTCAGAGCAGGATCATTCGATCGTATCCGGCTCATCTTTGTCGTTTGCTATCCCTAATTTGTCAATGATAAAGAATGTGAGTCCCAGCAGCATTCCTACGATCGTAGCCAGACACATACCGGTGAGCTTGACCTCTCCGATATTGATAGCAGCGCCGGAAAGACCTGTAACAAATATTACAGAAGACATTGCCAGGTTGCGGGCTTTTGCATAGTTGACTTTACCGTCGACCAGCAATCTTAATCCGCTGGCAGCGATCATGCCGTACAGCAGGAAGCTGACGCCGCCCATGACCGGAGCCGGAATGGACTGGATCAGAGCAGATGCCTTGCCGAACCATGCCAGGAGGATCGAAAAGCAGGCAGCTCCGCCGATGACCCATACGCTGTAAACTCTGGTCACAGCCATAACGCCGATATTCTCTCCGTATGTCGTTGTCGGCACGGAACCGCAAAGACCGGACAGAGTCGTTGAGATACCGTCAGAGATCAGCGATCTGTGAAGGCCCGGATCTTTGAGAAGATCACGTCCTACGATCTCAGATGTAACTACCTGATGCCCTATGTGTTCTGAAATAACCACCAGAGAAGCAGGTATTATTATCAGGATCGCCTGCAGGCTGAATTTCGGGAATGTGAAATTCGGAACAGCGAACACACTTGCTTCTCCGATGCCGCTGAAGTCAACAAGACCTAGTCCTAAAGACAAACAATATCCCACGATAATAGCGATCAGTATGGCGATCGCCGCCGCAAATCCTCTGAACAGCACCTGACCGAATACAGCCAGAAGCAGAGTTACGATGAATACCAGCACAAACTTCGGGTTGATAGCAGTGTATCCATTGTCAGGATCCAAAATCAGTCCGCCGTTCTTTGCAGCTGAACCGGCCAGTTCCAGCCCTATCAGAGCAACGATCGGTCCCATTGCGGCCGGAGGCAGCAATATATCGATCCAGTCGGTCCCGATGAACTTTATCAGTATGGCCACAGCGCAGAATATCAGACCCGTGACGACAAATCCGCCGAGGGCATATTCATAACCCATATTTTTGTTTGCCAGTATGAGAAATGTCGGTGACAGAAATGCGAAACTCGACCCCAGATAAGCCGGCGCTCTTCCCTTTGTCACAAAAATAAAGATCAGTGTTCCTATACCGTTCATCAGCAGTACGATGGCGGGATTGATGCCAAAGAGCCACGGAACGAGAACAGAAGCACTGAACATTGCGAAAGTATGCTGGATGCTGAG
>CADCRD010000233.1 GCA_902803725.1 uncultured Eubacteriales bacterium | reverse complement strand
ATTGGTGATCAGTATCGCAGCATCGATGATCGTTTCAAAAAAGAAAGCGTGACAGAAGGCGGATAACCTGCTTACGCTAATATCGGAATGCGCAATTTCTAATTGAAATTGCATTTGTCCGCATATATTTGAAAGAACAGATTAAAAAGCTATGCAAAAATTGAAGAGCTGATATTGACAACTCTTCAATTTTTGTTAAAATAGTGCAAGTATAGAAATCATCACTAATTGAATATCCCCAAGGCGTTGAAGGAACTGTTGGATCTTAACGAAGTAGCATCACAGAGAGGAGCCGGCCGGTGAGAGGCCCGTTGCGAAAAAGATTCATGTATCACTCCGGAGCCAATACCAAATTAAGTGGCTGTGATGGCAGCAAACTAGGGTGGTACCGCGGTTATAATTATATGATATGATCGTCCCTAATCTTATGGATTGGGGATTTTTTATGAAAAGGAGAGAACAGCTATGTACAAGAATCTATCAACTAAACCTGTTGGCGAGCATCAGTATGAGCAAGCCCGGAAATGGAAGGAAGATAATTTCCTTCAGAAGTGTATCGATGCCCGCGAGGGGTGTGAATCCTTTGTATGGGTGGAAGGACCTCCGACAGCTAACGGCCGTCCGGGGATCCATCACGTTATGGCCAGAACACTCAAGGATTCCATACTGAAGTACAAAATCATGCGCGGCTATCAGGTCAAGCCCAAGGCTGGATGGGACACACACGGTCTGCCGGTTGAGCTGGAAGTTGAAAAACAGCTGGGTTTCAATAACAAGCAGGAAATTGAAAACTATGGCATAGAGAAATTTAATGAAAAATGTAAAGAGTCAGTATTTACATATGTAAGTGACTGGGAAAACATGAGCGAACGTATGGGAATGACTCTTGACATGGAGCATCCTTATGTAACATATCATGATGATTATATCGAAACGGGATGGTGGGTCCTCAAAAATACTTTTGACAGAGGACTGCTCTTTGAAGGATATAAGGTCGTTCCCTGGTGTCCGCGCTGCGGCACAGGTCTTGCCAGCCATGAAGTGGCACAGGGATACAAGGAAGTCCAGGTATTGACTCTGACATGCAAATTCAGAAAGAAAGGCACTGAAAACGAATACTTCCTGGCATGGACGACAACGGCATGGACACTGTATGCAAATGTTGCCATCATGGTAAACCCGAATCTGACCTATGTATGGTGCAAATTGCTGAACGGAAAACACGAAGGCGATATCGTTTGCGTGGCAGAGAACGCTGCTGACAGAGTTCTGGGTGCAGGCAATTATGAGGTGGTCAGAAAAGAAACCGGTAAAGATATGGAATATACAGAGTATGAACCTCTGTACGAAGGTGTTGAGATCACAGGCGGCAAGCATCACATCGTGACATGCGGAGACTTTGTAACAGACGGAGACGGAACAGGTCTCGTTCATTCCGCACCTGCATTTGGTGAGGACGACTATAACAACGGCGAAAAATACGGGATCGCTGTATTCCAGCCTGTTGACCTTGAAGGTAAATATACAGAAGGTCCGTGGGAAGGCAGATTCATCATGGAAGAAGGTCTCGAGCTGGAGATCATGAACTATCTTGGTGAAGAAAAGGTATTTGCAAAAGAAAGGATCGAACATAACTATCCGCACTGCTGGAGATGTCAGACACCTCTGGTTTACTATGCAAACCGCAGCTGGTACATTGGCATGAGTCAGCTCAAGGATGAGCTTGTTGCCAATAATAATACTGTTGAATGGTGGCCGCCGTTCGTTGGAGAAAGACGTTTCGGCAATTGGCTGGCTGAGGTCAAAGACTGGGCTATCTCCAGAAACAGATACTGGGGAACTCCGATCCCGGTATGGCAGTGTGACTGCGGTCATCTCGAGTGCATCGGCAGCAAGGCTGAACTTATTGAAAAGGCAAACGAAGATATTGATGAGACCATCGAACTGCACAGACCCTATGTTGATAATGTTACATTGACATGTCCTGAGTGCGGAAAAGCGATGCATCGTATCCCGGAGGTTATGGACTGCTGGTTTGATTCCGGATGTGCTCCGTTTGCTCAGTGGCACTGGCCGTTCGAACATAAGGAAGATTTTGAATCTGACAGATTCCCGGCTGACTTCATCTGTGAAGGTATCGACCAGACACGCGGATGGTTCTATTCACTGATGGCTGTTTCTACGCTCGTAAAGGGATGCGCACCGTATAAAAATGTTCTTGTAAATGACCTGATCCTCGACAAGAACGGCAAAAAGATGAGCAAATCAAGAGGAAATACGGTCAATCCGTTTGAGTTGTTTGATAAATACGGAGCTGATGCTGCCAAGTGGTATCTTGTATCAGTGTCACCTGCATGGACTCCGACAAAGTTCGACGAAGAGGGCCTTAAGGATACTGTCAGCAAATTCTTTGGAACACTGAAGAACGTATATAACTTCTTCGTTCTGTATTCAAATCAGGATGACGTTGACTGTGCCAAACTGGAAGTTCCGTACAAAGACCGTCCCGAACTTGACAGATGGATCCTGTCAAAATATAACAAACTGATCGAGACAGTCCTCTATGAGATGGATCACTATGATCATATGAAGACTGTAAGAGCTATCCAGGACTTTGTAACTGAAGATCTTTCCAACTGGTACATCAGACGCGCGAGAAGAAGATTCTGGGGCAGTGATATGACAGATGATAAAAAATCTGTATATGCTACGACATATGAAGTTCTTGTAGGCGTTTCAAAGCTGATGGCACCGATCGCCTGCTTCCTGGCGGATGAAATGTACACGAACCTTACAGGAGAGTATACAGTTCATACAGCAATGATGCCCGAGGTAAATCCTGAATGCATCGATGAAAAGGCTGAGGAAAGAATGGACCTGCTGCGTGATGTAGTAAGTCTTGGACGTGGTGCCAGAGAAAAGGCAAAGCTGAAGGTAAGACAGCCGCTGTCAAAGATCATGCTCGACAGCAAATATGAAGAATTGATCAGTGATCTGACTCCGCTGGTAATGGAAGAACTAAATGTCAAGAGTGTTGAATTTGACGATATCAGTAAATACATGAAATACAATCTTAAACCTGATTTCAAGGCTGCAGGTCCTGCACTCGGCAGCAAGGTAAAAGCCTTCGGAGCTGCACTTGCAAAAGTAGATGCCAAAGAGTTCATGGCTGAAGCAGAAGACGGAGCGATGCTGGATATCGATGGTGAAATGGTCAAAATCACAAAAGATCTTGTAGATCTGAGGATCGAAGGTGAAGAAGGTTACTCTGTTGGTATGGACGGCGGAGTTGCAGTTGCCATCTCGACTGAACTGACACAGGAACTCGTTGACGAAGGTTTCGCCAGAGAGATTATCTCTAAGGTTCAGCAGATGAGAAAACAGCAGAATTTCGAGATGATGGATAACGTAACTATCTCGATTGCATGCGATGACGAAGTTGCCGCAGCTGCTGAAAAGCATAAAGAATACATCATGACAGAAACTCTTGCAACTGAGCTCAATGTCGCTGCCGGCGAGGGCAATGTGAAGATCAACGGTCACAAGGCAGGCATCGTGGTAGAAAGAGTTTAATAATGTACATTATCAATGAGATATAAGTGCAGAACAGATACTGTATGAACATGAAAAGAGTGGCTTGAAGCCACTCTTTTGTGCTGAAAATTATTCAGAAAAGCTTCATATGTTCAGCATTGTGATGCTCGGCAATGTATTTTTCAGAAGGGAAAACCGCAATTTTTTGTAATAAAAATCATATACGAAAAATATTACAACAAAAGGTTTTATTTTTAAAGAGTTTGATGTAATATCATCCATATGAAAGAGAATGATGATAAACAAAATCGAATAGCGGATCTCAGAATATATTGTGAGGAGCAGGGGTTTGATCTCCCTGTTGATCTTAAAGAATTAACAGAAAAGCAGTTGATTGATTTTATGGAGGCTTTCGGTGAGAAATCATTCAGAGGCAGACAGATATATAAATGGATCAATAAAGGTGCCTGCTCTTTTGACGAGATGACAGACATTTCTGCCGGACTCAGGGAAAAGCTGAAAGAAAACGCTTGCATTGGTTCGCTTACATTACTTAGAAGACAGGAATCTTCTGACGGAACGGTCAAATTTCTTTTTGGACTTAAAGACGGCAATGCTATCGAGACAGTTTTCATGAAATACAAATACGGAAATTCTATATGTGTATCATCTCAGGCGGGCTGCAGGATGGGATGCACCTTTTGTGCTTCGGGTAAACTGGGACTGGCAAGAAATCTGACTCATGGAGAGATAGCCGGTCAGATCTTCAGGTGTGAAGAAATAACGGGACAGAAAATAAATCATGTTGTTGTGATGGGCACGGGAGAGCCGTTTGATAATTATGATAATCTTGCGGAATTTATCAGGCGGATAAATGATAAAAACGGTCTAAATATCGGCATGAGGAATATCACAGTT
>CADCRD010000232.1 GCA_902803725.1 uncultured Eubacteriales bacterium | reverse complement strand
GCTGATCGCTTCAGCAATCACCTTGTCTGTTATCTCCAGACACACCAGAACGGATGAAACATCCTCCTGCCCTGTGAAAACCTGTGTCCCGCAGTTATCCCACTCTTCCGCCAGATATGGAGGGGCTGTTTTTTCAATTGCCTTAACGATATCACGGTATTTCATTTCCCGTCTCCCTGTTTGCTGCATTCTCCTGTTTAACAAGTAGTTTTTCTAAATACATTATATTATATTCTGTATCTTCAGTGTCAGCAATTTTGCTGTCTGACTTCGATCTCAGTATCATTTTTTCTCTGTCAAGTTTACGTCTTATATACTCCTCTGCCAGTGGCTCCTTTGGATCCGCATACCAGAAAGGCACCTCCCAGATGATCGATTTACCTGCAGTCATCATCATTTCGTCACTCATAATAAAGCGCTCCGGTCCGCCGATCGTGATCTCTGTCTTATCTGCCGGCCTGGCAGTTATGATCTCACATATGAATTTGCCTTCTCTGACCAGATTTTCGCCGGTGATGATAAAACCGTTGTTCAGCAGAAAATGCCTTAAAATTCCCGCATGTCTTCTGGGCTGAAGAACGTATTTTGAAAAGCTGCGGCTTTTTTCCGGATCGTCCTTTAATATATCACAGATGAGATTGCCGCCTATCCCTGCCATGACGACGACATCGACCTCACCATTATCAAGAACGCTGATACCGTCGCCGACCCGAAAAATAATGTTATCCTCATGATCCCCATGGCCGGAAGATGGATCGCTGTTTTCTTTGAACAGAGTACTTGTATGTTCATAATACCGCTTTGTATTTTCCCTTGCCTTTTCCAGAGAATACATGCTGATATCCGTCATGATGACACGCGGGCAGCGGCCGGTTTCATACAGGTACAGCGGCAGAAAACCATGGTCAGTCCCTATGTCTGCCATGGTTTCTCCCTTCTCTATATTAGCTGAGATGCGTTTTAATCTGTCAGATATCGAAATCATTCCAAATAATCCTTTAGCTTTTTGCTTCGACTGGGATGTCTCAGTTTTCTGAGCGCTTTAGCTTCGATCTGACGGATGCGCTCTCTTGTAACATCAAACTGTTTACCTACTTCTTCGAGAGTCCTGGCTCTGCCATCCTCGAGGCCGAACCTAAGTTTCAGGACTTTCTGCTCACGCTCTGCCAAAGTGTCAAGAACTTCCATCAGCTGCTCCTTCAACATGCTGTAAGCAGTTGCGTCTGCAGGTGCAGGCACTTCCTCGTCAGGAATGAAATCTCCAAGATGGCTGTCTTCCTCTTCGCCTATAGGCGTTTCCAGCGAAACAGGCTCCTGAGCTATCTTGAGGATCTCACGGACCTTTTCCTCAGTGATATCCATTTCCTCAGCTATCTCCGCAGGTGTTGGTTCACGCCCCAGTTCCTGCAGCAGCTGTCTTTGGATCCTCATTAGCTTGTTGATAGTCTCGACCATATGTACCGGGATCCTGATAGTACGAGCCTGATCAGCTATTGATCTGGTTATCGCCTGACGTATCCACCATGTCGCGTATGTCGAGAATTTAAAACCCTTTCTCCAGTTAAATTTATCCACAGCCTTGATCAGCCCCAGATTGCCTTCCTGGATAAGATCGAGGAACAGCATCCCTCTTCCCACATACCTCTTTGCAATGCTGACAACCAGACGAAGATTGGATTCGCACAGCTTTTTCTTTGCTTCCTCATCGCCGGCTTCCATTCTCTTTGCAAGTTCGATTTCTTCTTCGGCAGTCAGCAGAGGAACTTTACCGATTTCTTTGAGGTACATCCTTACAGGATCATCTACCGCAACATTTTTCGGCAATGAGCTTTCGAGGTCTTCGTCTTTCTTTTTTTTGTCAGTTTCTTCGTCATCATCCTTTTCGATCTGACTCAGTTCGAAATCTTCGGGTGATTCCTCGCTTACTATCTCTATTCCTTTACTGATGAGCTCATCATATATTTCTTCCATCTCATCCTTGTCAAGTTCAACGGATTCGAGATGTCTTCCTATTTCAGCATATGACAACTTACCTTTAACAGCATGTTTTTCCAGTTCGGCAACATATTCGGCTTTGGACTTTTTGTCGCTCTCCTGCTGTTCTTCTTTATTGTCCTTTGCCTTTTTATTCTTTTTGACTTCTTTTACCGGTTTATCCTTTTTTTCAATTATTCTGTCCTTTTCAGCAGCCGGTTCAGCCGTTCCGGCCTTTTTTCCGGCATTATCTGCCGGCTCTTTCGCTGCCGGTTTTTCCGGTTTGCTTTCTTTTTCAGCAGAAACACCGCCGGTCAGTTCACTGAGACTGACCTGTCCGGTCTTCCTCACGGGTTCTTTTTTGTCTGTCTTGCTTCTTGCTTTGACCTGCTTTCCTTTGGTATTCGTCAAGATCATTTCCCCCTTACGCTTAATTCCTTTTGTATATTACTTAACTCTTTCATCATTTCATCCAGCAGTTTTCTGTCAGCCGTGCCGTCTGCCATAGCGATCGATGTTATCAGCTGCTGTTCTCTTTCTTTCATTTTTTCTCTTTTCAGCTTGTTCACACAATCACTGTATATTTCCCGGGTCTTACCCGCAAGTTTGACCTTTTCGCGTATCTCCTCAAGAGTCTTAACATCCTCATCATCTAAAATATCTTCCAGTTTGTTGATGTCGATCTCTTCACCGGGAATATAGACCTGCAGTATTGCATTATATATACCACACGCAGACGGTGTTTTAAACACATTATTTAAATCATTATCATTTTCCATATATGAACTGTCTGTCAAAAGCACTTTGATCAGATACTGCTCTACCATTGATGGAGGTATCCTCACCTGCCCTTCATGTCTTCCGGATCTGTTCTGAGCTTTTTCATCGCCCCGCTGCATCTCTGCTCTGATGGCACCTTCCGAAATGTCATTATCTGCAGCAATTTTCCTGATATACATATCAGCTTCGACAGGGCTCAGCTCCGACAGTATTTTTACGGCATCCTTCAGATATTCGATCCGCCCTTCAAGGCTTGTCATATCATGATTTCTTTTGACTATGTCAAGTTTAAAATCAGCGAATGGCATGGCATTTCTCGCCAGATCGAGGAAAGCCTCTTTACCCCTCTTCTTTACAAATTCATCAGGATCTTTTCCGTCGGTGACTTTAAGGACATGCACCCGGCATCCTTCATCCCTGAGTATGTCCATGCCCCTTAGCGCAGCCTTCTGACCCGCTTCATCGGCATCGTACGAAAGCACGATATTTGAGGTATATCGTTTCAGCATCTTTGCCTGATTTTCAGTCAAAGCTGTTCCAAGAGAAGCAGATACATTCCTGACGCCGGACTGGTACAGCCCTATGACATCCATATAACCTTCGACCAGGATCGCCTGATCTTCTCTGCTGATGTCCTGCCTGGTTATATTAAGTCCGTAAAGATTGTTCTTTTTTTTGAAAACATCAGATTCCTGAGAATTGAGATATTTCGGCATTGCATCTCCCATAGCACGTCCGCCAAAGCCTATGACTTTCCCCGAAGTATTCTGTATGGGGAATATGACACGTTCCCTGAATTTATCATAATAATTCTTTCTGTTTTCGGAATATGATATCAGACCGGCCCTGATCAGCTGTTCATCACTGAATCCCAGCCCTTTCAT
>CADCRD010000231.1 GCA_902803725.1 uncultured Eubacteriales bacterium | reverse complement strand
TGCCGAATATCATGACTACCGGAATTGTCCGGTAAAAATCTGATCAATGATAATCCGGCCCACATTGAAGTTGTTTTTCATGGCGGTTACAAAAATGTCCGCTGCCTCGATACTTTCCTCACTGGCCAGCGTAGTCGCTTCAGCATTTCCCCAAAGACTTTCCGGTGTGGCGCCGAGCATGAACGCATCCATATTCACACTGTCCCGGATAATGATCAGGTGATCCAGCAGCCCCATCCATTCAGCAGCCCTGGCAACGGCAATGTCCTCCATCTCTGCCGATGTATATGGATCAGGGCATTGATAGGTTTCTGTCATAAGCAGTGCATTTTGGTGATCATAAGATCCTTTCCAGTAATTATCACCCGTCACTGTAGTTCCCCGGAGTACCTGGGGATCTCTGACCGCCCATTCTACGCCTTCAAATGCCTTCTGCATGTAATTTCTGGTTCGTTCTGTTGTTTCTAATGGTGTATCTTTCACTAATGTATAAACCCTTTTCATCAGATCCGGATCTAACAGGACGACAGCTGCATCATCAAAATCGGCATCATGAAACCAGGTCATTCCATCAGGCTCAGCGATTTCCCGGCTGTCTGCATGATGTCCCAGATCATAATCTACCGCTGCAGTGATAATAAACACATCCCCCATAACCGTATTTCCTGCGGACGACCCCGCACAGCCGGTAGAGATTATATAAGCGTCTGAATAATCGAAACGTTTATCCATGAGAATCGCCATGGTACTCAGCGCTGCATTGATTTTTCCCATCCCAAGAACAGAAAGCGCGATACCGTCTTTATAATATAGTATGGCTTCGTCCTTACCGTTTTTAATTTTATACTCTTCAGCTCCATTCAGATAATGCTCATAGTAAAACTGTGCCTCACCTGGAAAGTCTCCGGACATTTCACCGACTTCAAATTTTGGAAGCAGAAGTACTTTTACAGGTATCGGAGAAGATGAATCACTCAGATCCTCTGTTTCGGCATGAGTGATTATTGAGATCATCATAATCGCCATAACAATAAGTACAATACTAAAAGTCTTTTTCAATTTCATCTTTTTCCTCCATTTTCTGGTAAAAGCCGCCCTTTCGGCCGAAGGTCTTCCTCTGGGTGGAATCGAGCTGACTGGTAAATTCATCGTTGCGGCCGGGAAACATTGTGTACAGCTCTCCTTGCTAAAATCGTATAAATTGTATATGATAACAGTCAGAAAATCAATGCTCATTTTTGATGATAATGATAATCATACTATCGTTCTGAGGGAAGAAGACGGCATGGAAACGAATGGAGGTTTTTATGGATAAGTATATAGAAGGAAACAAAGCTGCATGGGAAGAAGCGTTTGAGAACAGAGATGCTTCCTGGGGGGCTGACATTACAGAGCGTGTTCTGACGGAAGATTTTCCCTTTTTTAACGAAGACACGAAAAGTGTTCTGAAAAAGTGCCATACAGAAGGTGCTGTAATCGGTCAGTTCTGCTGCAACAACGGGAGGGAACTGCTTTCCCTGGTCAAAAGTGGCAAGGCAAAGAAAGGTGTCGGCTTTGATATCGCCGAAAACCAGGTTGCGTTTGCCAATGAAAAAGCAAAAGAACTGTGCCTGCCCTGCACATTTGAGGCGGTCAATATATACGATATGGATGAACGTTATCGGGAACAGTTTGACCTGGTCATCATCACCATCGGGGCACTCTGCTGGTTTGCCGATCTGAAACGTTTTCAGATAACAGAAGTGGAGTACGAAGCGATCAAGGCAAAAGCAGCAGCGACGAAAGACAAGAACATCAGCCGTCGTCTTCGAGCATTGATCCTGTGGTACGAAGGAAAAAGCCTGAAGCAGATTGGAGAAATTCTGAGCGTGCATCCGATGAGCGTGAATCAGATGTGTAAGCGCTATCGGGAACAAGGGATAGAAGAGTATGCACGGAATAAGTACACCTCGCACTGGCGACTGCTGAGTGAAGAGGAGGAAGCGGAAATACTGGACCAGTTCAGGGGTCAGGAAGGGAAGCAGGTCACAGCGCGGGAAATCAAAGCAGCGCTGGACAAAGCATGCGGAAAAGACACAGGGCGGGCATATGTATACAGGGTGTTGGAAAGAAATGGATGGAGTAAGAAAATGCCGCGATCCAAGCATCCGAAGGCAGCGAATGAAGTGGCTTGCGAGGCCTCAAAAAAATTAAAACCTGCGTGCTGGACGCCCAAAACCGTGAGCCAAAACGAAACGTCCGACTGATGTTTGAGGATGAGGCAGGATTTGGAAGAATCAATAAACCCAAACGCTGCTGGTGCCCCAAAGGATTCAGGCCCTCGGTGCCGTGTCATCATATCCGGGAATACCGTTACGCCTTTGGCGC
>CADCRD010000230.1 GCA_902803725.1 uncultured Eubacteriales bacterium | reverse complement strand
CCGGCCGTTTCTTCAAGGATCTCGCGGATGCTCTCCGTATTGTTGCTGATGATGTCGGATATCTTTCCCTGTCCTATGATCGAATATCCTTCAACACCGATCCCCGTATCCATTATCAGTTCACGAATATCACGCATGCGGCACTGATTGTTGTTGATCAGATATTCGCTCTCGCCCGAGCGGTACATACGTCTCGTAATAGCAACTTCATTATATTCGATATCAAGTTCACCTTCTGAGTTGTCTATTACGAGCGTGACCTCAGCCATGCCGCGTGATTTTCTTGATGCAGTGCCTGCGAATATGACATCCTCCATTTTGTCGCCGCGCAGCACCTTTGCACTCTGGGCACCGAGGACCCAGCGGATAGCATCGCAGATATTGCTCTTTCCGCTTCCGTTCGGTCCGACCACACATGTTATCCCTCTGTCAAATTCTATCACCGTCGGTTCGGCAAATGATTTGAAACCATGTATTTCTATTCGCTTAAAGTACATCAGCTACTCCTTTATCCAAAGCATTTTTTGCGGCATTCTGCTCGGCTTCTTTTTTGCTCTTGCCCTTGCCTCTGCCAAATGTTTCTGCGTTCACACGCACCTCGACATAAAATGTCTTGTCATGATCCGGTCCCTCTTCATTTGTCGTCTCATAGTGTATTTCAACAGGCCCGTTCTGCTGCAGTTTTTCCTGCAGTGCGCTCTTGTAGTCATTATAGATCTTGCCGTTTATGACATCATTTATCCTTTTATCAAAATTCCGGAGCACGAATTGTTTTACTTCATCGTAACCGCCATCCAGCCCTATCGCCGCAATGACTGCTTCGACAGCATCAGCAATTATCGATTCCCGGTCGCGTCCGCCAGTCTGCTCTTCCCCTTTGCTGAGTCTGAGCTGCTGACCGAGCCCCAGCTGTCTGGCGATATCTGCAAGGGAAGCCCCGCAGACTATCTGTGCCCTGTATTTAGTCAGCACGCCTTCGTCTTCATCCGGCAAAAGATCAAACAGCTTGCGTGATATGACCATATCCAGATAAGCGTCACCCAGAAACTCAAGTCTCTCATTACATGACGAGGGCGGTGCACCCACTTCCCGCACATACGAGCTGTGTGTCACCGCTGTCTCAAATAGGTCCTCATCTTTGAAGCTGTATCCCAGTCTGTCATAGAATTCTTTCATGCTGGTCATTTTAGTCACCGGTCTCTATCTCCTCTATTTCCAGAACTGAGTTTTGAATTATTCCCACAACATCTTCCTTCGCAAACGGGATGGCCTTGAGTATCGAATTCTTGACGCCTGTGGCATTTGATGAACCATGCATCTTTACGATCGGTCCTTTCACGCCCAGAATAGGAGCTCCTCCATAGGATGAATAATCAAACATCGTCTTCATCTCTCCCAGTTTATCTTTAAGCAGCAATGCGCCGGCCTTTGCCTTGACGCCTGATGTGAACTTCTGCTTCACAACAGAAAAAATCTTAAGCGCCATTCCCTCTGTCAGCTTCAGTACAACATTGCCGACAAAGCCATCACAGACTATTACATCACATATCCCTGCAGGCAGATCTCTGGCTTCGACATTGCCGATAAAATTGACCTCTGATTTTTTCAGAAGATCATACGCGCTCTTTGTCAGTGTGGATCCTTTGCCTTCCTCTGTTCCGAGATTTACAAGACCAACAGACGGCGATGTTCTTCCCAGAACTTTTTCCATATAAATGCTGCCCATCATACCGAACTCGAGCAGATTGGCCGGTTTGCATTCAGAGTTGGCTCCGGCATCTACCAGCAGAGATGCTCCTTCTCCCAGTATCGGATATACGCTGGCTATTGCCGGACGGTCTATTCCCTGTATCCTTCCGAGGATAAACAGTCCGCCTGCCATCAGCGCGCCGCTGCTGCCGGCGGATATGAAAAGATCACCCTGACCTTCCTTTACCATTCTGATCCCCTTTACCATTGAAGAATCCTTTTTGGTACGTACCGCCTTGACAGGAGCTTCATCCATTTCAATGACCTGACTGGCATCTTCTACAGTGATCTTTGTCTTGTCATATTTATGCCTTTTCAGTTCTTTTTTTATCAGATTTTCTTTTCCGACTATACATATTTCATCGTTTATCAGTTCAGAAGCCATCACAGCTCCCTT
>CADCRD010000229.1 GCA_902803725.1 uncultured Eubacteriales bacterium | reverse complement strand
TTTTCTGGGGCTGTTCGCCGGGATCTGCAATGTTATCCCGTATTTCGGACCATTCATCGGAATGATTCCGGCCTTTTTAGTGGGAACAATAACAACAGATGTCACACATGGTATAATCGCTGTTCTGGCAATGTTCGTGGTACAGCAATTCGATGCAAACCTGATCTATCCTAAAGTAGTAGGAAATCAGACCGGACTATCTGCATTGTATGTCCTGCTGGCAGTAACCGTCGGCGGCGGCGTAAGCGGCCTTTTAGGCATGGTGCTGGCTGTACCTGTGGCAGGTGTCATCAAACTGTTCTTCGATAAATTTGTTGCAATGAGAAAGGCATCTGTTCTTGAGCAGCGCGCTGCTGATGACAACAAAACGTCCACTGATCCCGCAGCGTCCGTAGCCGGCGAAAAACAAGAATAATTGCTTCCCTTATTATTAAAACACTTATTTTCGGAATGTCACTTCCAGTCTTACTACTTCACTGTCCGTTCCTACTCTCATGTTCGGACCATATACTCCTGCTCCTGATGTGACGAACGAAGTCATTGTATCTATATGCTCCGTTTCAGGGTCTCCATATTTACCCTTGGCTGTTTTAGCGGCATCTATTTCTTCACCGTTTTTACTATACAGCTGTATCCCGTACGGATTCGGCCAGATGAAATACTGTGTCAGGTTCAGCGGGAAGAACTGACCATTGTGAGTATGTCCCGAGATATCAAGATCGACACCGGCCCTTGCTGTTTCCGGAAGCTCCCTGGGTTCGTGGTCGATCATGATTATTGGTTTTGTTTTGTCGACGCCCTTTAGAACATCTGAAAGAGGCTTTCTTTTGATTTCCTGATCTGCATTTCCTGTGCTCACGCCCGGCTTTTCAGCATCCAGCCTTCCGGCAACGTAAAAGCTGTCATCGATCAGAACATATTCATCCTCCAGCATTTTTATGTTAGCCTTTTTAAGGAAGCTGACCATTTCCGGGTCATGTACAGGCTCTCCTTCCATGAATGCAGAGAACGTGAACCCGGCCAGGATCGGTTCGTCTACATCATGATTCCCCCAGCAGCCAAAAACGCCGTATCTGCTCTTTATCTTTCTGAGCTCACTGATAATGGCTTCCGGCTCCCGGACATCATCATACACGTTTGTAAAAAAATCCCCCGGCATACATACAAGATCCGCGTCCATTTCATTGATATATTTTACAACGCTTCTGACTTCCTTCAGTCCGGTGTTATAAGCCAAATGAAGGTCGGAAACCACAGCGACAGTCATTTTCTGATCGTTTTCTTTCGGTTTTTCTGACTGTTCAGCTTCGCAGGAAAGCTCTTTGTGTATCACGGCTGTTCTTTTATCGAGTCTGATATCTTTGCTGTGGATACCGCCGTATATACATGTGGTCACGACCAGTACAATTATCATACCGCCGGCTGCTGCAAACACCCTGCGGCTTTCTTGTATTTTATTTTTGACAAGTCCTGTCTTAACGGCAATTATCCTGATAAGATCCCCGATCAGCATGATGCCGCCCAGATATATGAATACCGCCAGGTTAAAATTAGCAAAGATGTTCATTACATGACGCGCATTTCCTGCAGGCAGAAAGAACGCGATAGCAGGTGACAGTGCCATAAATAAGAACACAAACGCAAGCCCCCCTTTGAGAGGCTTTGCGTCATTCTTACCGATGCATGCCTTTGACCAGCTGTATCCGCGTCTGTATATGTAATATATGAATATGAAATAGGGTATCGAAAGTATCAGTACCAGCATAGATCGTCAGACCCCGCCTTTTTTGCCATTCATCAGATATCGGCCGGAACAATTATCACAGCTTCAGAACATCGTCTGCAGCATCAGCTCCGGCATCCATTCACTATTTCAGTCCAAACATTTCTGCTGATCTTTCCAGCTCATCTCTGATACTGATATGCTGAGGGCATGCCTCTTCACAGGCTCCGCATTTTATGCACTCTGTTGCCGGTTCTTTCCCGTGTCCGCCAACCAGCCAGTTCAGCTGACCCTTTGCAAATTCCATATTGTCATAAACTATATTGATATTTGCTGCAGTAAATGTTCCGGATATTCCTATATTCTTTGGACATACCTTTGCACAATAATCACATGTTGTGCATGGTATCATCGGGATTTTTGCCAGCTCGCGCCTGGCCTGCCCGATCGCATTCAGTTGCTGTTCGTCCAGTCCATCAAAATCTTTCATGAACGAAATGTTGTCTTCCATCTGCTCTGTGCTGCTCATTCCGGACAGTACCACCATTACCCCTTCAAGACTGGCTGCATATCTGATCCCCCAGGATGCAACTGAATTGTCAGGATCCGCCTGCAGCAGAATATCTGCAACTGCCGCGGGAGGCGAAGCAAGCGTTCCGCCTTTCAGCGGTTCCATAACGATTATCGGCTTGCCGTGTTTACGCGCGACTTCATACACTCCTTTTGACTGAATAGCAGGATTATCCCAATCCGCATAGTTGATCTGCAGCTGAACAAATTCTGCATCAGGATGATCATTCAATATCTGATCCAGTTCCTCGGGTGTGGAATGGAATGAAAAACCATAGTGTTTGATCTTCCCTTCGGCTTTCTTTTCTTTTACAAAATCCCACATGTCAAAATCGTCAAAAAAATGCGTCCTCATCTCCCCCAGATTGTGCAGCAGGTACATATCGAAATATCCCGCACCCGTCTGAGTGAGAGATGTTTCAAACTGAGCAAGGGCATCTTCTCTGGTCTTGCAGTTTATCCAGGCAGCATTCTTTGTAGCCAGCTGAAAACTGTCTCTTGGATAACGCTCTACCAGAGCCTGTCTGATAGCGTCTTCCGATCCCGGATAAGCCCAGGCCGTATCGAAATAAGTGAAGCCGGCATCCATGAATTTGTCGACCATTTCCTTTACCTGCTCAACATCTATATCTTCACCCTTTTTCGGCAGTCTCATCAGACCAAAGCCAAG
>CADCRD010000228.1 GCA_902803725.1 uncultured Eubacteriales bacterium | reverse complement strand
CAGTGTCCTGACTATGGACGATCTGTTTTGAGACGTATTTATTGTTTTTCATCACGCAATAATGAAAATGCTCATTCAATATGAGTGGCATTTACCGTCATTCCGTTTCATGATGGGTAAATTGTGATTCAGTTGACTTGTCGAAGCTGAGACCGTGTACCTTTTCAAAAGCATTACGATTGTCATAGGATCTTAAAAGTACGCGGTACCAAAGTTTTGTGATCGATGCGGTGCCGGAGGGGAAGATTGAGTGAATATAGGGGAATTATCACCAACAAGCAGTATTAGCAATACAGTCAGCAAAATCGTCGTGGACGAAGAAATGTCCTTTCTGCGAGCCAGTCTGAAAGACGCCGCAAGCCGTGCAGGTTCCGGCCCGGAGCTGCAGGCAATCTCCAACGAGATGATCCAGGAAGGTGATGAGATCCTGGAAACTTACAAGGTCACTTCCAATGCGATCCATGGCGGCATGGGCAGCGTCTGGCGTGTGCACCATAAAAACTGGGATGTTGATCTGGCGATGAAGCGGCCGCAGCCAAGGTTTTTTGCGGAAGGCGGCGAAAAAAGGAAAGAAGCATTTATCGCCGAGTGTGAAAACTGGATCAATCTCGGCATGCATCCAAATATTGTTTCCTGTTATTACGTACGTGATGTTAGCGGAGTTCCGACTATTTTTTCTGAGTGGATGGACGGCGGCAGCCTTAAAGACCGGCTCCGGGACGGAACTTTGTACGATGGGACGGAGAGGGAAGTGCAGGCGAGGATCCTGGATATCGCGATCCAGACTGCGCGCGGGCTTGCGTATTCTCATGATCATAACCTGATCCATCAGGATGTTAAGCCTGGCAATATTCTTCTCACAAAAGAATGGGAAGCAAAAATCGCAGATTTCGGCCTCGCAAAAGCTCAATCACAGCTGACAGACAGCTCTGATCAACCGGGATCCTCCGGATATACCCGTGAATACTGTCCGGTGGAACAAGCCGCAGGAGAAGCTCCGGCCAAGTGGATGGACTATTTTTCTTGGGCATTGACAGTTTTAGAAATGTATCTGGGCGGGAGGACGTGGATTGCCGGTGCAGATGCTGAAAATTGTGCGGATAAGTTTTTTGACAAAAGTAAGGTCGCGATCCCTGAAGATCTGAAGCCGCTGCTGCTCAAATATCTGCATAATGATAACGGAAAAGCAAATCAGGCGGACAGTTCAACTTTTTTACCTGCGCCGGATGAATTGCTGCTGCAAATCTACAGCAAAGTTACGGGGCGTGAGTACGGGAGGCAGCAGGCCGATAGTTTGGAAATAGCTGCTGACAATTTTAATAATTATGCAATGAGCATGCTGGACCTCGGACAGACGGATGCGGCGAGGGCGGCTTGGGATGAAGCTGTGCAAAAATATCCAAATCACATGGATTCTGCCATAAACAGGGCCTTCTTTTTGTGGCGCGCTGCAGAAATTACGGACCATGAAGTGGAGGAGACTATTAAGTCGTTCCCTGATACGGAAGAACTAAGGCGATTTTGGGATGCGTATTATCTGGAGACCGGCCATTGCAAGTTGACTGAAAGCGGAATCAAGGTAAATGAAATACCGCTGCCCCTCAGTAAAGAACTGCCTGGAGTATTTGAGAATAATGACCGCATTTGGCATGCTGATTCTTTTGGGAGGTTGATGTGTTACAGCGTCTCATTTTCTGAGACAGTTGAGAGGATGAGCGGTAAGTATTCCGATAATCTGGAATTTATTCTTTTTGCCGGGAATGGCAGATATATTTTTACCGGTTCAATTTATCCGGAGCGGCATATAATTCGAATAGACCGGGAAAAAAATAATGAGGCGGAGCTTTTCGATCTCACTCCTTCCGGCACAGATGAACATTTGAAGCCGCAAAACGAGGATCAATTTAAACTGCTGCGCATAACAGATTGGGGCAGTGTTTGGCTGGAAGAAAACGAGACGGTTTTATGTATTTTAGAAAAGAGTACATGGCGCAATAATGATGCGGAAGAGCAGAGGCTTTTCTTACTGAAATATCGGCTTTCATCTTTTCCTTCATTGAAGGCGGAGCTGGTTTCCGCAGAACGGATAGGGCCTGATGATCAGATCGTTAAGGATCGATTGCGTGTGCACTGCGAAAAATGGGAATCCGCAGTCTATAAACGAGATTCTGATGGTAAAGAATATGTCGCGCTGAAAGATACAGAGAGCGGCAGAGTGGTAAGGAGTTTTCCTAAAAATAAGTATAGAATATTTGCTTTCTCACCGGATCAGCGGCAATATCTGCTTGCATGCAATCTGTATCATTATAGAAACATAGCCGGAGGGGCAGCATCTCTTTACGGCACCCCGGAGAAGACTTCCGGCAGTATGCTTTATACATTAAGCAGGATAAAAGATATCCAAACTCTGCAGAAGGAAGATGATCAGTCAAAAATGATTTATGAAAGCTTCTGCAAGGCATTCGATGCGGCTAAATATGCAGAGGCTAATCAATGGTTTGGCGAATTCAGGAAACTGTTCGGAGCGCAGGACGCTAAGAGATTATATGAAATGGAGCTGAAGTTGAGCAAAAAGTGCAGGCGGACAAGATTGCATGACTTCAGTTATCCTCCTGCTGATGTTACCGGTTTTGATCTGTCAGCATTTAATCCGGTCAAAACAGAATATTACGATTTTGAGGAGTCGAAGAATAAAGCGCCGAAAGGGCTGACGGGTGCAGTTTATATTCTTTATGATTATTTTACCCCGCTTGACGGTAGGCTCGTAAACGAAATGCAGTCGGAAAATATCAGGTTGCTTAATTCCAAAATGCCGATCAAATATCAGAATAATTCTGGGAAAAAGATAAAGATCAACGGTGATATAGAGACAAGACATATCGATTTGGTAAGCCGCCACTGTTATTCCTGGGTGTCTGACGTCAAGTCCACTGCATTATTTTATAATAAGAAAAAAACCAAGTTTTACCTTGTGGATGCAGATCTCAAAACCGGCAAAATAGAGGTGCTGTATGAACTGGCGCAGGATTGGAATTTTGT